>NZ_JAMYVK010000017.1:0-117171 GCF_040323975.1 Mesorhizobium sp. M0019
GGACCTCGGAAGAGCGCGAGAGGGTATCGCGCTCGCGGAGCAACCAGGCGTGCATGTCGTCGAGAAGTGGTTTGCTCTTCTCCTGGCGCACGGCATACCGCTCGTCAGCGCTGCGGCCGTTGATGGCGCGCTCGATCTCGAACAGGGCGTCGAGGCGCCTGACCGCCTCCAGCGCAATCGGGGAGATCGGTTTGCCCTTCTTGCCATCCCGGGCCTTTTTCGCAATGTCGGCCAATTCGAAGAATCCTCGCCGCGCATGGGCGTAGCAAAATGCCGGCGTGATTGGCTGCTGCTTCCGCTGCGGGTCGAACAGCGGCTCAAAGCCACTGTAACAGTCGCACTGAAGGATGCCGGCGAACCCAGCCAGATGCTTCTGAGGATGCTCGCCGCGCCGGTCGCTCGAGGCGTAATAGATCGCGGCCGGCGGCGCAGGCCCGGCGAAGGGCCGGTCGTCGCGCGTATAGGTCCAGATGCGCCCGGTCGCGCATTTGCCCTTCGCCAAGATGCGGATGGTGGTGTCGTCGCCATGAAGGCGCTCGGCCGCGAGCACATGGCGCTCGATCAGCTGGAAGAGCGGCATGACGGCGAAGGTTCCGTGGCCGACCTGATCGGCCAGCGTCGACAGCGGCAGGTCGATCCCCTCGGCCTTGAAGCGCGCGCTCTGGCGGTTGAGTGGAGCATGCATGCCGAACTTGTCGAACAGGATTGTCGCCAGCAGTTGGGGACCGATGAAGCCGCGCGGCGTGGCATGGAACGGCGCCGGCGGCTGGGTGATCTTCTCGCAATCGCGGCAAGTGAACTTTTCGCGCACCGTCTCGATCAGCTTGAACCGGCGCGGAATCTCTTCCAGCGTCTCGGTCACATCCTCGCCCAGCTTGGACAGCCGCGATCCGCCGCAGCAGGCGCAGGCAGTTGGAGGGTCGATGACGACGCGCTCGTGTTCGATGTCATCCGGCCATGGCTTGCGCACCGGTCGCTTGCGCGTGAACGGTCGGACCTTCTGCGTCTTCGCCGCCGCGGCCTGCGCGGCAAGCTCGTCCTCGGTCGCCGAGGTGACGAGGTCTTCGAGTTCCAATTCCAACTGCTCGATCAGCCGCGCCGTGCGCTCGGAGCGCTGCCCATACAGTTCGCGTTTCAGCTTCTCGATGCGCAGCTCGAGATACGCAATCCGGGCCTCGGTGTCGGACAGCATGGCCTGCGCGTTGGCGGCTTCAGCCCGCCAGTTGGCAGCATCCGCGACCGCCACATCGCGTTCAGCCTGCAACGCCTCACGCTCAGCCAGCAGCGCCACGTAGGCGCTGGCAAGATCCGAGGGGAGCTCAACCGGCTTCGAAGTCATGTGCCGATTGAATCACATTCCATCGTATTTTCAATAAAAAAATGCTACCCAACCCGAGTTGCACGCCACGTTTCCTGAGGGTTGCGCCAGTCTATGCCAGACAAGAGATAACTCAGCTGTGCAGGAGATACTGTCACAGCTCCACCCTCAACTGTCGGCCATATGAAGCGGCCGCGCTCGAGTCTTTTTGTGAACAGGCATGCTCCTTGGCCATCATGCCAAATGACTTTCAACAAATTTCCGCGTTTCCCCCTGAAGCAAAACAGGTTGCCCCCAAGGGGATTGTGTTTGAGGACCTCCTGCACCCGTAGCGCCAGTGATGGAAAGCCACATCTCATGTCGGTGTAGCCTGTGGCTAACCACACACGCACGCCTTCTGTCGGGATCATCGCAGCATTTCCAGTCCCTGCAAGATCCGCAGCAGGACACTGACGTCGACAGTGCGGTCGACGATCACACGCCGACCGTTGGCCCCGACGATTTCCATCCGGCCACCGGTAGACACCGCTTGGCTGGTCGTAGCTGGTACTTCAGAGTGCGATCGCGCAGGAGCCGACTCTTCCGGCTCTACATCGTGCAGGCTGGGACCGACAACACCCATGTCAATGAAGGCGATCGGTGGGGTCTCGGGCACCGGGTTGGCTCGGCCCAATCGCCCTTGCTGGGCTTGCTTCATCCAGATGAACAAGTGGTTCGCGTTCATATCGTGACGCCGCGCCACAACCGACACGGGATCACCGGTCTCCTGCACCTCACGCACGATCGCCAGCTTCTGCTCGACCGTCCAGGAGCGGCGCGTCCGCTGTCGGCCCGCACCCGGCGGCGGCAGAGCCGCGGACGTGCTCGCTTCCACCGTCGACGGCTGCTCCATAGCCAGATACTTCATTCGCCAAGCGTCCACTTAATCTAAGCGGACACTAACGCCTCAAGGTACGCGTCAGTAGGCGGCCGTCGTCGTATGCATACCACGAAGCAGGCACAGCGAGACACCAAGGAAGGTCCAGCCCCCGCAACCAAATTCCTTGCATGCGAGCATCAAAAACCCCTGTAGCCTTGCGGGGCCGGGTTTTTCCGTCCCGGCGCGCGAGCTTCGGTGTTTGGCAGCACGCCCCAAAACAGAGTTCCACGTCCTGCCGCCACCTAAATGTGCTGCATGGATGCAGCTCTAACCGGCATCCCGGTTGGTCAAGGCGATGTGGCAGCAGCCGGAACCGTGGCCGGGCGTCCAGGTGACGTTGTCGAAGCGCACTCCGGTGGCCTCGAACAGGCCACGGTCGAAGGCGCCGGCGATGCGGCAGAGTGTGGCGAGCTTCTCGTCGCCGACGCCGGCCTCGACCCAGGCGTCCTTCAGCGGACAGCGCCTGACCTTGAAGGCGATGCGGTCCGGACCGCGTTCGACGTCGGTCGGATACATGCGACCGCCATCCGGGCTGACGGCGAGGAACGCCTCGCCGATCGCCGGTGCGTCGTTTGGGCCGAAATCGGCAAAGGCCGCCGCCGCAACCTCCTTGCCGCGTTGTTCGATTATACGGATCATGATCGCCTCGGCTTTTTCCGCGCCCAACTCCGCGGTTAGCTCGTCGAGGAATAGACGATAGAGATCGGCGCGGTTGCGGAAGGCGGAATCGAGTTCGCGCGACAGTTTTTCGGCTCGGGCTTCGGCGTCGGTCATGATGCGTCCCGTTCGATCCTTGACAGTCTTGGCGCTGCCGCCACCAGCGCCTTGCCGATCGCGGATTGCGGCGCGTCGATGACGGTGCGGGCATCGCCGCTCTCGGCAATGCGCCCGGCGTCCAGAATGGCCATGCGGTGGGCGATGGCACGGACGACGCCGAGATCGTGCGAAATGAACAGATAGGCGATGCGTTCCTCGCGTTGAAGGTCAAGCAGCAGCTGCAGGATCTGCGCGCGCACCGAAACGTCGAGCGCCGACACGGCCTCGTCGAGCACGACCAGCGACGGTTTCGTGGCGATGGCGCGGGCGATTGCAACGCGCTGGCGTTGGCCGCCGGAAATTTCGTGAATGGCGCGGCCGGCGAGACCGGGGCTGAGGCCGACGCGTTCCAGCAGAGCTGCAATATGGCGCGGGCGCTCGGGGCCAGAGGCAATGTGATGGATGCGCAAGGGGTCGTCGAGCACACGCGCGACTGTGGCGCGTGGGTTCAAGGCGGCGAGCGGATCCTGAAACACCATCTGAAGACGGGCGCGCCGGCCGCGCAAGGCAGCGCCGTTCAGCGACAGGAAATCGCTGCCTTCAAACTCTATACGGCCGGTATCGAATTCGATGAGCCGGAGCACTAGACGAGCTATCGTCGACTTGCCGCTGCCGGAAGGTCCGGCCAGCGCCAGCGTCTCGCCGGGGTCGATGTGGAAGGAAACGTCGTCGACCGCGGCGATGATCTTGCCGCCGCGACTGTATCGTTTGGTCAGGCCGGAAACGGCGAGCAGCGGGTCGGTCATGTTCGCAACAGCGGCTCGGCGTCGAGGCCGAGATGAGCGTCAAGCAGCACACGAGTGTATGCGTGACGCGGCGCATTGACGATTTGGGCTGTCGAACCGAGCTCGAGCAGCTCGCCATGCCGGAACACCGCGATGCGCTCCGCAAGCTCAGCGGCCAGCGCAATGTCGTGGCTGATGAACAGCAGCGTCATACCGTCCTCGGCCACCAGTCGCCGGATCAGCCCGACGATCTCGGCCTGCACGATCGTATCCAGCGCGCTGGTCGCCTCGTCGGCGATCAGCAGTTTCGGACCGGCCGCAATCGCCGCGGCGATCGCCACACGCTGCTTCTGGCCGCCGGAGAGCTGGTGTGGGAAGGCGCAGAGGGCAGCGTCCGGATCGGGCAGGCGGACGCGCTCGAGCAGGGTTTTTGCCTTGGCATAGGCGTCTCGCCAACTGAGGCCGAGATGAGTGCACGCGACTTCCGCGATCTGCTTGCCGATTGGCATCACCGGGTCGAGACTGGCGGATGGGTCCTGGAAAACGAAGCCGATATCGCGGCCGCCGATGGGGGTGTGGCTTGTCGCTATGACGAATGGTCGGCGCTCTGTCGCGCCCCCCTCTGTCCTGCTGGACATCTCCCCCTCAAGGGGGGAGATTGCACTTTCATCTCTGCCTTCGCCAATCACCGAAGCTGGCGGAAAGGAACCGGCTGCGAAACTGCCGATCTCCCCCTCTGAGGGGGAGATGTCCGGCAGGACAGAGGGGGGTGCCTTGGCACCAAACATTGGTGGCGGGCGCAAGAGCCAATCGATGCGGCCTTCGATCCTGGCGGTGGCCGGCAGCAGCCCGGCAATGGCCAGCGCCAGCGTGCTCTTGCCCGAACCGCTTTCACCGATGATGGCAAAGCGCTCGCCGGCGGTGATGTCGAAGCCGACATTCTTCAGCGCCGCCACCTCGGCGCCGTCGCGGCGATAGGTCACCGTCAGATTGCGGATCGAAGCAAGCGCCGTCACGACAGGCTCCTCCTCATCGCCGTCGTCTCGACGACGCCTTCGCCGGCGAGATAGACGCCGAGCACGGTGAGCACGAGCGCTACGCCCGGAATGATCGACAGGAAGGGCGCGGTGCGCAGCACGGCGCGGCCTTCGGCGATCATGCCGCCCCAGGTAACCCGGTTGGGATCGCCGAGGCCGAGAAAGGACAATGCCGCTTCGGTGAGAATCGCCGCGGCGACGATCACCGACGACAAAGCCATTACCGGCGGCAGCGCATTGGGGAGCACCTCGCGAAAGGCGATCTCCAGCGGATGCATGCCGATGACGCGGGCGCCGGCAACAAAATCGCGCTCGCGGATCGACAGCACTTCGGCCCGCGCCACGCGTACCGGTCCGGTCCAGGCGCCCAGCGCGATCGCAGCGACGACGACGCCGAGCGACGGCCCAACGATGCTGACGAAAGCCAAAGCCAGCAGAAAGGCTGGGACGGTCTGGAAAGCGTCGGTGATGCGCATCAGCATCTCGTCGACAAGGCCGCCAGCAAAGCCGGCCACGGTGCCGATCACGGCGCCGATGGCAAGGGCGGCGGCTGCTGCTGCCAGCCCGACCGCCAGCGAGGTACGGGCGCCATGGAAGAGCTCGGCTAGCACGTCGCGGCCGAGGCGGTCGGTGCCGAGTGGCAACGACCAGTCCTGGAACGGCGGCAGCAATGCCGGTCCGGCAATCGCCTGCGGATCGCCGGGAAAGAACAAAGGTGCAGCAAGCGCCACGGCAAACAGCGCCGCCAGGATGACCGCGCCGGCGACAGCCTCCGGCGTGCGCAGGAAGCGGGCAAGTGGAGTCATGCGCTGGCCTCACTGGCGCCGACGCGCGGATCGAGGAAGACGTAGGCGATGTCGACGAGAAGGTTGATAATGACGACCAGGACAGCGCTGGTGAGAATAATGCCGAGCAGTAGTGGGGTATCCCGCGCGGCCACCGCTTCCTGCGCCAGCCGGCCGAGGCCGGGCACGGAAAAGACGCTCTCGATCACGACGCTGCCGCCCAGCATCTGCGCGGATTGCAGGCCGAGCATGGTGACCAGCGGCAACAGTGCGTTGCGTGCGACATGGGCGAGCACGATGCGGCGGCGGGAAAGTCCCCTGGCGCGGGCGGCCAGCACAAAGTCCTGTCGCCACACCTCGGCCATGCCGGCGCGCATCATGCGCAGATAGAGCGCGAGATAAATGAAGCCGAGCGCCGAAACCGGCAGGACGAGATGGCGGGCGATATCGGCGGCACGACCGAGGCCGGTCCTGGCCGAGGCGATACTCTCGATGCCGCCGATCGGAAACCAGCGCAGGTCGACGGCGAAGACAATGATCAGCACAAGCCCGAGCCAGAAGCCCGGCACGGCATAGAGCGCCAGCGAACCGATGGAGAGGAAGCGATCGCGGAAGCTGCCGGGACTGGCGCCGGCATAGATGCCGAGCGCCGAGCCGAGGCCGAAGGAGAGCGCGGTGGCGCTGCCCATCAACAGCAGCGTGTTGGGCAGGCGCTCGAGGATGACATCGCGGATCGGCCGCGAAAAGGTGACCGATTGGCCGAGATCGAGATGCAGCAGCGCCCAAAGGTAATTGGCGAGCCGTGTCAGCTCCGACTGGTCGAGCCCCCAGCGGTGACGCAACAGCTCGATCATGCCGGCGTCGCCGCCGGTCGAGACGATGTAGGCATCGACCGCGTCGCCGGGAGCGGCTTCGAGCAACAGGAACGTGCCGATGACGACAATCAGCAGCACGAAGATGCTGCCGACGAGACGGCGGCGAAGGAGGATGACGGCGCGGGTCATGGCGCAACGCCGATAGGAGAGCCAAGTCTTCGGTGCCGCGCTCTACGGCGCCCCCCTCTGTCCTGCCGGACATCTCCCCCACAAGGAGGGAGATTGGCAGTTTCGGCGTTGCCGGCCGTCTTGCAACGCTGGAGATTGGCAAAAGCGACAATGACAGCCGATCTCCCCGTTCGTGGGGGAGATGCCAAGTGGTGGCAAAGAGGGCAGGACAGAGGGGGGCGCGAAAAAGCTCTCATCGCTGAAGCTGAGCACCCACACAAGCGGCGCGCAAGTCTGGAGAGACTTTCTTACCCCTCCAGCCAAGTGTCCGCCCAGTTCGATACCGCCCAGCGCGGGTTGTTGGCGATGTTGTTGACCGTATCGCGGGCGACGCTGATGAAACTCCATTCGGCGACGTTGATCAGCGGCAGGTCGGCGGCAACTTTCCTCTGGAACTCCTTGTAGAGTTCGGTGCGGGCGGCGGTGTCGAGCGTCTCCGATGCCTTGGCGATCAGGGCATCGAGTTCGGCGCTCTTGTAGCCGCCCTGGTTGGAGAAGGGCACGCCGTCGGGAATGCCGCTCTGCACCAGGATGGTGGTCGAGATCGCCGGATCGCCGCGGAACACCGGCGGCCCGACCGCGAGGTCGAAGGCGTGGTCGGTGTAGACCGCCTTGATGTGCGCGGCAGAGTCGTTGTTGACCAGCTGGGCGTCGATGCCGATGGCGGCGAGCGCCTGGCGCAGATAGTCGCCGAACTGCTTGGTTTCGTTGAAGTAAGGCGCCGGCAGCAATCTCAGTGAAAAGCGCTTGCCGTCATCGCCCCGGCTGTAGCCGGCCTCGTCAAGCAAGGCGTTGGCCTTGGCGACGTCGAAGGCGTAGGTCGGCACGTCGGAGGTGTAGATTTTTTCGGCACCGGGCCAGTGGCGGTGGCGGCATAGCCAAGGAATACCGTCTTGACGACGAAATCCTTGTCGATGGCGTGAGCGATCGCCTGGCGTACTTTCAGGTCGGCCAGCTCCTTGCGGCGATGATTGATCTCGACGACGAGCTGGTAGGTCAGCCCTTCATAACCCTTGGTGATCACCTTGAGACCGGGCACTTTGGAGATGCGGTCGAGATCGGCCAGGGGCACGGCGGAGAAGGCGGCGAGCTGGATCTCTTCGGCTTCCAGGGCGCTGGCCGCCGACGTGCGGTCCGGCAGCACCTGATAGATGATCTCGTCGAGATAGGGCTCGTCCTTGCCCCAATAGTCGGTGTTCTTCTCCAGCCGGTAATATTCGCCGGGCTTGTGTTCGGCAAATTTGAACGGTCCGGTGCCGACCGGGGCGTTGTTGGCCGGGTTGTCCTCGATCTTTCCGGTCTCATAGATGTGCTTGGGCACCACGCTGCTCAGCGCCGGCAAGGCGTTGCGGATCAGCTGGAACGGTGTCGGCTTGGCGAATTTGAACACGGCGGTGGTTTCGTCCGGCGTGTGGACCGCCTCCAGATCCTTGAACACGGTGCGGCCGAGATTCTGCAGCGGCTTCCAGACCTGCAGCGCCGAGAAGGCGACATCGGCTGAGGTGAATGGCTTCCCATCATGCCATTTGACGCCCTCGCGCAGTTTAAACGTCACCGACAGGCCGTCGGCGGCACCTTCCCAGCTGAGCGCCAGGCGCGGATCGAGCCCGTCCTTGCCGCCGAAGGAGGCCTCGGCCAAGGTTTCCACGATCTTGCTCGAAATGAAGAAGACGCCGTTCGAGGCGACAATCGCCGGATTGAGATTGCGCGGCTCGGAATCGGCGGCGACAACCAGTCGTCCGCCCTTTCTCGGCGTCTGCGCCGAGCCGATCGTCGGCATGGCGGTGGAGGCCAACAGCAATGCCGAACCGGCCAGCATTGTACGTCTGGAAATGGTGAACTCTGGCATGATCGAACTCCGTCCTCTCCGCGGACCCGGCCGGGTCCGCCGTACCCCTCGGACGCTCGTAAGCATCCTGCAAAGCTGATTATGGGCCTTGTGCGGGGTTTCGCCAAAGACGGAATTGGCGCATCTCTGCGTGGCTTTGAAATTTCCGTCCGCTGGACCAGTTGTACAGAAAATGGTTCGACGCGCGGTTCTAGCAGGACCAGACTGGAGTAAAGTGCAGCCGGTGGAGCAGCTTTTGGGGCTGGTTCGCCCGTTCTGGCTGGACCAGATCGGGCAAAATGATGCAGATTTAAGCATAGCCGAGGTTCAGAGCCGGAAAAGCCGGTGCCGGCGAGCGGCCGGCTAAGGGATTTCAGGGAGAGAGACATGAACATTGCCCCAGGCAAGAATGCCGTCGGCAGCGTGCCGTTCGACCAGGCCAGGGTGGACGGGCTGATGGAGGAGGCCGGCATCGACGTGCTGCTCGCCACCTCCAAGCACAACACGCAATATCTGCTTGGCGGCTACAAGTTCATCTTCTTCGCCGCCATGGATGCAATCGGCCACAGCCGTTATCTGCCTGTCGTCGTCTATGAGAAAGGTGGGCCGGAGCATGCCGCCTATATCGGCAACCGCATGGAAGGCGGCGAGCACCAGAATCATCCGTTCTGGACGCCGACACTGCATGCCGCCTGCTGGGGTACGCTCGATGCCGCCAATCTGGCGGTCGAGCATTTGCGAAAGATCGGCAAGGGCAATGCCCGCATCGGCATCGAGCCCGCCTTCCTGCCGTCCGACGCCTATATGCTGATCCGCAACGCGCTGCCGGATGCCAAGCTGATCGATGCGACTGATATGCTGGAGCGCATGCGGGCAATCAAAACCGAGGCGGAGCTGGAAAAGCTGCGCATCGCTTCGGAGCTGATCACCGATTCCATGCTGGCGACCATCGGCTGGGCACGCGAAGGCACGACCAAGAGCGAGATCATCGAACAGCTCAGGCGCGAGGAGACCAATCGCGGCGCGCATTTCGAATATTGCCTGTTGACGCTAGGCTCCAGCCACAACCGCGCCGCCTCGCCGCAGGCGTGGAGGAAGGGCGAGGTGATGTCGATCGATTCCGGCGGCAACTACCACGGCTATATCGGCGATCTTTGCCGCATGGGCGTGCTGGGCGACCCTGACGCCGAACTCGAGGATCTGCTGGCCGAGATCGAGACAGTGCAGCAGGCGGCCTTCTCCAAGGTCAAGGCGGGCACGCTGGGCGGTGACATGATTTCTCGTGCCGAAGGCGTTCTGAAGAAATCCAAGGTTGCGGCCTATACTGATTTCTTCGCGCATGGCATGGGGCTGATCACGCATGAAGCGCCGTTCCTGATGACCAACCATCCGGTGACCTATGAAGGCACCTATGCCGCAAAGCCGCTGGAGAAGAACATGGTGCTTTCGGTCGAGACGACCATGCTCCACCCGACGCGCGGCTTCATCAAGCTGGAGGACACGGTGGCGGTGACCGATGCCGGTTACGTCATGTTCGGCGATCGGGGCCGGGGCTGGAACAGGGGCGGGGGTTAGGCGCTTCTATCTCACTTCCCGCCCGGCGGCAGCAGCCTGAAATCCGGCAGGTCGCGCAACGCCAGTTCCGGCCCGGCCGGCGAATAGACGACGAAAAGCTGCATCGGCCCGTCGCCGGTATTGAGCGTCGAGTGGAAGCGGCTTTCCGGCACATAGATGGTGCAGCCGGGGCCGACTTTCTCGACGACCGGGTTGCCTTTCTCGTCTTCGACCATCTGCTCGCCATTGCCTGAGATGACAAAGATGATCTCCTCCGCACCCGGATGGTTATGACGCGTATGGCCTTTGCCTGACGGTAGGTCGACGACACCACCGGAAAATCGCTTTGCGCCGTTCACTTCGGGAGCGACCGTCAGCGACAGCCTGCCCCAGTCGAAGCCGAAGGCGCTGACGTCTTTTGGATATACGAATACCTTGCTGTTGTCGGTCATCGTCCCACCTTTCTTTTTGCTGGTCTCTACGCAGCGCCGAACGTGACGGCCTTGAAATCCGCCGTCTGCCTGGCGATCGAGGCTTCCGCCGGCAGCCGCTCCATCGAACTGGCGCCATAGAACCCGTGCAGGCCCTTGCAGCGCTCGAGAATATATCTGGCGTCGTCCGGCATCGAGATCGGCCCGCCATGGTAAAGCAGGATCATATCCTCGCGCACTGAGCGTGCCGCTTTGGCGATGGCGTCGATCTCGCTCACACAGTCGTCCAGCGATTTAGCCGATGTCGCGCCAATCGAGCCGCCGGTGGTCACCCCCATATGGGCGACGACGATGTCGGCGCCAGCTGTTGTCATGGCGCGCGCCTCGTCTGGGTTGAAGACATAGGGCGTGGTCAACAGGTCGAGTTTGTGAGCCTCGGCGATCATGTCGACCTCGAGCCCGAAGCCCATGCCGGTTTCTTCAAAACTCTGCCGCATCTGGCCGTCGAACAGTCCGATGGTCGGAAAGTTCTGCACACCGGAAAAGCCCATCGTCTTCAACTCGGCCAAAAGCAGCGGCATGATGACGAAGGGATCGGTGCCGTTGACGCCGGCCAGCACCGGCGTCTTCTTCACTACCGGCAGCACTTCGTACGCCATTTCCTTGACGATCTCGTTGGCGTTGCCATAGGCGAGCAGGCCGGCGGCCGAGCCGCGCCCGGCCATGCGGTAGCGGCCGGAATTGTAGATGATGATCAGGTCGATGCCGCCGGCTTCCTCTGCCTTGGCCGACAGGCCGGTGCCGGCACCGCCGCCGACGATCGGCACGCCGTCCGCGATCATCTTGCGGAATTTCTCCAGGATTTTCTTGCGCGGTATGGCGGCCATGTCTTGGTGTCTCACTGTCTGGCGATGTCGAGGAAGGCCGTTGTGGCAGCCCAGGCGAATTCGGGGTCGTTGATATGAAGCGGCAGGCGCAGCACGCGCCGCGTTTTGGCGGGTTTGATGGTACGCTCGATCGCCTCGAACAAAGCGGCATCGGCTTCAGGGTCGAAGAAGGCGCCGCCTTCAATGTCGAGCGCCGACACGCCTTTCTCCGGAATGAGGAAAAGAACCGGACCCTGGCAGAGGCTCAGCCTTGTACCGATCCATTCGCCGATCGTTCTGCTTTCGTCGGCAGTGGTGCGCATCAGTGTGACGTTTGGATTGTGCTCATAGAACAGCCGGCCGCGATAGCGTTCCGGAATTGTCGGCGGCGCCCAGAAATTGACCATGTCGAGCGCGCCGACCGAGCCGACATAAGGCAGCCCGGTGCGGGCGATGGCGCCAAAGCGATCTTCGGTCGCCGGCAGCACGCCGCCAAGCACCAAGTCGCAGACTTCGGTCGTTGTGATGTCGATGACGCCTGACAACAGGCCGCTGTCGGCCAATTTTTCCATGGTGCGGCCGCCGGTGCCGGTGGCATGAAAGACCATGCAGTCATAAGTCGAACGAAGCTCATCGGCGATCGCGGTCACGCATGGCGTGGTGACGCCGAACATGGTGAGGCCGAGCGACGGTTTGCCCTCGGGCGGCGGCGCCGGCTTTGTCGCCATGCCTGATATCGCCTGGGCGGCGTTGTGCAGCACGACACGCGAAAGCCGGTTGAGGCCGGCCATGTCGGTCACCGACGGCATCATGACGATGTCGGAGACGTCGACGTAAGGCGCGGTGTCACCCGAGGCCAACGTCGAAACCATGATCTTGGGCAGACCGAGCGGCAGCGTGCGCATGCCTGCGGTGATGATCGAGGTGCCGCCACCGCCGCCAATTCCGATAATCCCGGCAATATCGCTGCGCGACTGGACAAACCGGGCAAAGGCGGCAGCCATCGCCGCCACCGCGGTGCCGCGATCGTCGACGCCGAGCACGGCATTGCGACCCTCGGAATGGTGGCTGGCGACCTCGTCTGCCGAAACATCGACCGACACGGTCGCGCCGCGTGTTCCGATGTCGACACGGGCAATCGAAGCGCCGGTAGCCGCGACCGCATCGGCCAGAAATGCGAGTTCCTCGCCCTTGGTGTCGGCGGTGCCCACCACATAGATGCGCTTCATCGCGTTTCCCCGGTCTTGGGCGTGCTCGGCGCTGCCGCCCCTTTTTGCCCGGCCGTTCGACGGCGCGAAGGGCCATTGCAATTTTTTGAGACACGCGTATCGTATTGACATGAATGTCTCACGTCAACAAGCGGCAATGGACGACGATGCCAGCCAAGGGCCGAACCCCCAAGTAGAGCGCGGGGCCCGCGCGCGCACCAGGCGTCTCATGCTTGAGACGGCGACAAAGCTGATGCAGGCGGGCGCCACGCCCTCCGTCAGCGAGGTGGCGGAGGCAGCGGAGGTCTCGCGCGCCACCGCCTATCGGTATTTTCCGAGCCAAGCGGCGTTGGTGCAGGCGGTGGTCGATGAGGGGCTTGGGCCGATCCTTACGTGGAAATCGAGCTCTGCCGATCCCGAGCGCCGGGTCGCCGACCTGTTCGAGACCGCCATGCCGCGCATCGAGGTCTTCGAAGCGACGTTCAAGGCGGCGCTGAAACTGTCGCTCGACCAGTGGGCGCAGCGACAGGCAGGCACGCTTGACGGCGAACCTGCCTTCACGCGCGGCCATCGCGTCGATCTTTTGAAAGATGCGATCGCGCCACTCAAAGGCCGGTTGCCGCCGCGCGAATTCAAGCGGCTCGCGCAGGCGCTGTCATTGATCTTCGGTGTTGAGGTGCTGATCGTATTGAAGGATATATGGGGATTGGATAGCCGCAGTATGATGTCGGTTGCGCAATGGGCGGCCGGCGCTCTTGTGCGCGCGGCTATGACCGAATCGATGATTGAAGGAGATGGGATCGCGCCGACGACCGCCGTGAGATGACGCCAATCTGGTTCGACCAGATTTTCAACCTGGCTATTCATGCTACTAGCGATGCAGCGGCCCAAGTAAGGCATTCATGTATCAAGGAGTAGGAAAATTCAGGGAAAACAGGCAGATATCGCAGAAGCCAACTTGTCTGCGTGTCCGCCACCGTCCAAGAAAGGGCTTGACGTTCCTCTTAAATTGGTAATACCAGATCAGGACAAATAAAGCGGATCAAAGGTGAAGGCTGAGATCCGTTTCGGTCGAGCGAGGAGGCTCACAGACCGAAACGGTGCCGTCACGGGAGGACTACCAGGGCCGGCCTCGATGCCGGTTCTCATGAACGGTAGAATGCGCACAAGGGAGGAAATCATTATGCGCAAGACAATGACCAGCTTGCTTGCTGGTATCGGCCTAGTGCTCGCCTGCGGAACGTCCGTCTACGCGCAGGAAAAGGAACTTACAATCTTCTGGGCGGAATGGGATCCGGCCAATTACCTGCAGGAACTCGGCAACGAGTACGAGAAGGAAACCGGCGTCAAGATCACGGTGGAAACCACACCGTGGCCCGACTTCCAGACCAAGGCCTTCACGGAGTTCAACGCCCATGGCGACGCCTACGATATGGTCGTCGGCGACTCGCAATGGCTTGGTGCTGGCTCGACCGGTGGCCACTATGTCGACCTGACCGACTTCTTCAACAAGCACAAGGTCGGTGAAGTGATGGCACCGGCCACGGTGAAATACTATGCCGAATATCCGGGCGGCAGCAGCAAGTACTGGGCCATTCCGCTCGAAGGCGACGCCGTCGGCTGGTCCTATCGCAAGGACTGGTTCGAAGACCCCAAGGAAAAGGAAGCCTTCAAGGCCAAGTATGGCTACGATCTCGACGTGCCGAAGGATTTCAAGGCGCTACGCGACATCGCCGAATTCTTCTACCGGCCGGACCAGAAAAAATACGGCATCGCCATCTACACCGACAATTCCTATGACGCGATGGCGATGGGCTTCGAAAACGCGCTGTTCTCCTTCGGCGGCGAGCTGGGTGACTATAAGACCTACAAGGTCGATGGCTTCATCAACTCCGACAAGGCGATCGCGGCGCTCGACGCCTACAAGGAACTCTACAAGTTCACGCCTCCGGGCTGGGCCAAGTCGTTCTTCGTCGAGGACAACCAGGCGATCACTGAAAACCTGGCCGCGATGAGCATGAACTACTTCGCGTTCTTCCCCTCGTTGATCAACGAGGCGTCGAACCCGAACGCCAAGAACACCGGCTTCTTCGCCAATCCAGCCGGACCTGGCGGCGACCAGTTCGCCGCACTCGGCGGTCAGGGCATCTCCATCGTTTCCTACTCGCAGAAGCAGGAAGAGGCGACGAAGTTCCTGGAATGGTTCATCAAGGACGAGACCCAGAAGAAATGGGCAGCGCTTGGCGGCTACACCTGCAGTGCCGCCGTGCTCAAGTCGCCCGAATTCCAGAACGCCACGCCCTACAACAAGGCGTTCTACGAGACCATGTTCAAGGTCAAGGACTTCTGGGCGGTTCCGGAATACGCGGAACTGCTGCAGCAGCTTAACCAGCGCATCTATCCTTACATGATCGGCGGCGAAGGCACCGCCAAGGAGACGCTGGACGCACTGGCAGCCGACTGGAACGCGACCTTCAAGAAATACGGCCGCGGCCAATAAGTATGAAGTTTCACGGAGGGGGCGTTCGTGCCTCCTCCGTTTCTTTTTCTGATTTTTGAACCGGGAGCAGAGTCTTGGCGACCACGATGATCACCACGCTGGACAGGTCCTCGCGGGCCGCCGCTCGCGGTCTAAGCGACATTTCGATCCGCAATCTCTTCATCATCCCGACGATCCTGTTTCTGATCGTCTTCAACATCTTCCCGCTGATCTATTCGCTGGGCTATTCGTTCACCGATTTCCGCGCCTCGACCAGCGCGGCGGCGAATTTCGTCGGGCTGCAAAATTATCGCGACCTGCTCAGCGATCCCTATGTCTGGTCCAACTTCGCCATTACCGCAAAATACGTCATCATCTCGGTCGCCGGCCAGCTGCTCGTCGGCTTCGGCGTGGCCATGCTGCTCAATCGCGACATTCCGCTCAAGGGCCTGCTGACGACGCTCCTGTTGTTGCCGATGATGCTGTCGATGGCCGTCGTCGGCCTGTTCTGGAAGCTGCTCTACGATCCGTCCTTCGGCATCATCAATTATGCGCTGGGCCTCGGCACCTTCGAATGGCTGTCGGATCCGAAAATGGCGCTCTATGCGGTCGCGCTGACCGACATCTGGATGTGGTCGCCCTTCGTCATGCTGTTGTCGCTGGCCGGCCTGTCGGCCGTGCCCAAGCATCTCTACGAGGCAGCCGCGATCGACAGGGCCGGGCCGTTCTACACCTTCTTCCGCATAACGCTGCCGCTTGTTGCGCCGATCCTGATGATCGCGGTCATCTTCCGCACCATGGAGGCGTTCAAGACCTTCGACCTCGCCTACATCCTGACCAGCCAGCCGACGGCCGAGCTGATCTCGATCCGGCTCTACAAGATGGCGTTCCAGGAATGGCAGACCGGGCGTTCCTGCGCGCTCGCCTACATCGTGCTGATCATGGTGCTGGCGATCACCAACATCTATGTCAAATACCTCAACAAGGTGAAGGAGCGCTGAGATGGCCGCAGTCCGCACTTCTTCCGAAATCACCTTCAACCGGGTCGCCATCGTCGCTGTCCTGCTGGTGACGATCATCTTCCTGGCGCCGATCTACTGGATCGCCTCGACGGCGTTCAAGCCGCGCAACCTCGCCACCACCATTCCGCCGACGGTGGTTTTCCAGCCGGAGATATCGCCCTTCGTCAAGTTGTTCACCAAGCGTTCGCAGCTGCGCAGCCCGCCGTCGCCGGAGGAGTACGCGGCTGCGCCGTGGTGGGAGCGCGTCGTCTTCAATGGAGGCGAAAAGATCGTGCGCGACGGCAAGGGCCAGGTGCAGTGGTCGGGCTATCCGAGCCGTTTCATGAACTCACTGATCGTTGCCATAACCTCGACCGTCCTGGCCGTCGGCATGGGCACCTTCACCGCCTATGGGTTCTCGCGCTTCAAGGTAAAAGGCGAGGCGGACCTACTGTTCTTCATCCTGTCGACACGCATGCTGCCGCCGGTGGTCGTCGCCATTCCGATGTTCCTGATGTACCGGGCGGTCGGCCTCAACGATTCCCATATCGGCCTGATCATCCTTTACACCGCCTTCAACCTGTCCTTCTCGGTGTGGCTGATGAAGGGCTTCATGGACGAGATCCCCAAGGAGTATGAGGAGGCGGCCCTCGTCGACGGCTATACGCGCATGGAGGCCTTCTTCAAGATCGTGCTGCCCGAGGCCGCCACCGGCATCGCCGCCACCGCCGTGTTCTGCTTTATCACGGCGTGGAACGAATATGCCTTCGCACTGATCATGACCAGCCGCCGTGCCCAGACAGCACCGCCCTTCATCCCCAGCCAGATCGGTTCCGGCCTGCCGGACTGGACGGTGATTGCCGCCGGAACCTTCCTGTTCCTGCTGCCGGTCGCGATCTTCACCTTCCTGCTCCGCAACCACCTGTTGCGCGGCATGTCGTTTGGAGCGATCCGCAAATGAGCTTTCGCGACATCAACCAGAAATATCTCGAACCGGGCAGCCAGGTGCTGATGGTGCTCGGTATCATCGCGCTCTGCCAGCCGTGGAACATGCTGCTGCACAGCTATGGCGTGACCATCATCCTGATCGGCCTGATCGGCTTCAACATCACCTCCAAGATCGCGCCGGAGGAGAAGGCCGGCACCGGGCAAGGGGCAAATCCGGGGGCACAGCATTGACCCAGATCGAGCTTCGAGGCGTCCAGAAATATTTCGGCGCCGTCCAGGTCATCAAGGACCTCAACCTGAAGATCAACGACAACGAGTTCATCGTGCTGCTCGGCCAGTCGGGCTGCGGGAAGACGACGACGCTCAGGGCGATTGCCGGGCTGGAGACGATCGACGGCGGCGACATCCTCATCGACGGCAAGCCGGTCCAGCACCTCAAGGCCGCCGATCGCGATATCGCCATGGTCTTCCAGTCGTTCTCGCTCTATCCGCATATGAGCGTCTATGAGAACATCGCCTTTCCGCTCAGGGCGACGCGCAAGAGCAAGGCCGAGATCGACAGCGAGGTGCGCTCGGTCGCCAAGACGCTGCAGATCAGCGATCTCCTCGCCAAGAAACCGTCGGCGCTGTCGGGCGGCGACATGCAGCGCGTGGCGATCGGCCGAGCCTTGGTGCGGCGGCCGAAGGCGATGCTGATGGACGAGCCGATCGGGGCGCTCGATGCCAAGCTGCGCGAGGAGATGCGGGCCGAGATCAAGCGGCTGCACATCAAGCAGGGCTCGACCAGCATCTACGTCACCCACGACCAGATCGAGGCGATGAGCCTCGCCGACCGCATCGTCATCATGCATGAAGGTGTGCTGCAGCAGGTCGGCTCACCGGACGAGGTCTATTCGCATCCGGCGAATCTTTTCGTCGCGCAATTTGTAGGCAGCCCGGTGATGAACGTCGCCGACACTTCGGTGACCGAGAAAGCCTCATCGGCCTCGGTCACCGTCGGCGATGCGGCCGCCGGTTTCGAATTCCCGCGCGCCTTGCTGTCGAAGCTCAACGGCCATGCCGGCAGCCAACTCGCGCTCGGCATCCGGCCGGAAGGCGTCCTCGTCCGCCGCGAAGCCGCCGAGGGATTCTTGCCGGTGGAGACGCAGATCGTCGAGCCGCTCGGGTCTTTCGACATCGTCGACCTCAAGGTCGGCTCCAAGATGCTGCGTGCGCGCACCAAGAGCGGCTTCATCAGCGGCCCCGGCGAAAGGGTCTTCGTCAGAATCGATCCCAGCCAGGCGCATTTCTTCGACACGGCGAGCGGCAAATCGCTGGGAGTGAGACTCTGATGGCCCACATCCAACTCAAGAACATCTCGAAGAAATTCGGCAACCACACCGCCTTGACCGGGCTCGATCTCGACATCGCCGATGGCGAGTTCTTCGTCCTGCTTGGCGAGACCGGCGCCGGCAAGACGACGACGCTGCGCATGATTGCCGGCCTGGAAAAACCGAGCGAAGGCCAGGTCTTCATCGACGGCGTCGATGTCGCCGACTGGGGCGCGGCCGAGCGTGACGTGGCGCTGGTGCTGCAGCAATATTCGCTGTACCCGCGCTATACGGTACGCCAGAACCTCGAATTTCCGCTGAAGCCGAAGATCCGCCGGCTGCCCGATGCCGAGATCAAGGATCGTGTCGACCGCGCGGCCAGGACGCTGAGGATCGAGCATCTGCTCGACCGCAAGACCGACAGGCTTTCAGGCGGCGAGATGCAGCGCGTCTCGATCGGTCGCGCCATCGTGCGCAAGCCGCGGGTATTCCTGATGGACGAGCCGTTGTCGGCGCTCGACGCCAAATTGCGCGAGGCGCTGCGCACCGAATTGAAGAACCTGCAGATGCAGCTTGGCGCCACCTTCCTGTTCGTGACGCATGATCAGATCGAGGCGATGTCGATGGGTGACAAGGTCGGCGTGCTCAACCATGGCCGCATCGTCCAGACCGGCACGCCGTACGAGATCTATAACAATCCGCGCGACACCTACGTGGCAAGCTTCGTCGGCTCGCCGCCGATGAACCTCATCGACGGCAAGCTCGTCAACGGACGTGCGGTGATGGCGCCGCTCAATTTCGAATTGCCGTTTGCGGGGGGTGCCAAGACTTCGGGGGGTACCAAGACTTCGTGGGGGCTAAAGACGGGCGCGGCGACCGACGGTCGCCCGCTCGTCTTCGGTATTCGTCCCGAGGACGTCTATCTCGAGACCGGCGCGCCGGTCGAGGCGCGGGTCCATGACGTCGAGAACCATGGCGTCGAGAAGATCCTGACGCTGCGGGTCGGCGACGCCATGCTGCGCGCCACCGTGCCTGCCAGGACCGACGTCCAGATAGAGCAGCCGGTGCGCTTTGCCTGGAACCCGGACAAGGTGGTGCTGTTCGACAAGGGCAGCGGAATAAGCCTGCGTCACGCCGGCTAAGTACAAGCGTCTTTACTGCGCTAGAGCGGGATGCGTTCAAAGTGAACCGTGCATCCCGCTCTATCCATGTGTTTTAGCCGCATTTGTGCGACGCCACGTGATTCCACTTGGCTGCGAAATGCTCGAGTCTTCCCGTCATCCCCCGTACGGGGGATGCGGATGCTCCGATTTGTCGAATAGGCTGATCCTTTGGTCCCAAACGGCTTTGCAAGCCCAATTTGGAGGCCCAAAATGGAGGGTTGGCTATGGGAAATCTGTTCCGCAGTTTTGCGACGATCCTGCTCGTCGCCGGTATGGGATTGTCGGCGGCGCATCTGGGCGAGGCGCAGGCAGCCAAGAAAGTTGTCGCCGGCGCGAAGGTCGACGCCAAGAAGATCAAGGACCTCAACGGCACGGTCAATCTGTCCACCAGCGACTGCAAGCTGTTGTTGAGCGGCACCGTCGTGGAAGTCTCGGATGGCAGGTGCGGGGCCTCCGGCAAATATTGCAAGAGCAGCGCCGGCTCGGCCTGCATTACCGAGCAATAAGCCGGCCAACGTTTAGCCGGCCTGGCGGATCTCCGCCTGTTCCTCGGCCCGGAAATGGCTGGGCGGCGATCCGATGACCCGTTTGAAGGCGCGGCTGAAGGAGGCGTCGGATTCGTAGCCGAGACGAGCCGCGACGACGGAAATCTTGAGCCGGTCGCGGACCAGCCATTGCCTCGCCTGGTGCATCCGCACCTGCGTGACGTACTTTGCCGGTGTTTCGCCGACAATGGTTGCGAAGCGCTCGGCGAAACCTGATCGCGAGGCACCCATCATCTTCGCCAGAGCCTCCACCGTCCAGTCGCGGTTCGGTTCCAGATGGATCGCGGCCAGCACCCGGCCGATCTCGCGGTCCCTGACCGCCGCAATCCAACCGGAAGAGTCGCCGCAGCCGCGCTCGACCCATGAGCGGATGACGGTCGCGGCGAGCACATCGGCCAGCCGCGCCAAGATGCCGCCGGAGCCGACGCGCTCCATCGTCACCTCGCGGGCCATCGCTTCCAGCAAATGCGGGATACCTGGCTCATAGGCCTCCAACTCATGTGCGCGCATCACGTCCGGCATCATGCCGAGCAAGGGGTGCAAGCCATCGAGATTGAAATACATGCTGCCGAAAAACAGCAAGGTCCCCGGACGGCAGCCGGGCATGCCGTCATTCGACATGCAATAGACACCCTTGCAGATTTCCTCGACCTCATAGCCGTGGATCGGCGCCGCCTCGATACCCGGCTCGCTCGCCAGCGTGTGGGCTGAGCCGCGCGGCAACAATACCGCGTCGCCCGCCTTGAGCTCGACCCATTCACCGGACGGCTGCAGCAACCAGCAGCCTTTGCGGCCGATGAAATGAAACCGTGCCGCCGCCTGAGCCGGAAAATGGATGCCCCAGGGTTCCTTCATCTCGCAACGGCCGTAATCGACGCCTTCGAGACGCAATCCGCGCAATATGTCTGTCAGCGGATCGCCGGTGATTGGAATTTTGGACGAACGGTCAAACATAATGGTGTTTCTAGCATGGAAACTCCAGCTAGTCACTCCTTATGTTGCATTGCAGCCAAATGCTGCGCTGCAACAGACCGGAGATCCCTCATGACCGAACCCGCGACAGGCGTCATGGACGCCGTTCTCGATCCATCGGAAACCGGCGAACGATCCGAGCCCGCATGGGGGGCGGTGGTTTCCCTGGCGCTCGGAGTCTTCGGCCTGGTGACCGCAGAATTTCTGCCGGCCAGCCTGCTGACGCCGCTTGCGCAGGATCTCGGCATCACCGAAGGCGCCGCCGGGCAGGCGGTAACGGCGACGGCCGTCATTGGCGCGATTGCGGCGCCGACCATGGCTATTGTCACCAAGCGGCTGGACCGCAGGCTGGTCATGTTGGCGCTGACTGTGCTGCTTGTGCTGTCAAACCTGGTGGCCGCGTTTGCGTCGTCGCTTCCTGTTCTTCTGATCGCCCGCATCATGCTCGGGATCAGTCTCGGCGGCTTCTGGTCGATGTCGGCGGCCATGGCGATGCGGCTTGTCCCAATGCGGCTGATGCCGCGCGCCATGTCGATCATTCTCACCGGCGTTTCGGTGGCGACGGTCTGCGCGGCTCCGGTCGGCGCCTATGTCGGCGACATCTGGGGCTGGCGGACGGCGTTCATGATCGCCGCCGTGGTCGGTGCGCTGGCGCTGCTGGTGCAGGTGGCTACCATTCCGAAGCTGCCGCCTGCAGGTACGGCAGGTTTTCGCACGCTGCTGGAGGTGATGAAGCGGCCGATGATCAGGGTGGCACTGCTGGTGGTGCTGCTGGTCGCCTCGGGACATTTTGCCGGCTTCACCTATGTCCGCCCGTTTCTCGAGAAGGTGCCCGCGCTGGACATCGAGACGATCTCGCTTGTGCTGCTCGCCTACGGCATTGGTGGCTTCTTCGGCAATTTTGCCGGCGGCTTCATTGCCGAACGCAGCCTCAAGGCAGCCATCAGCCTGGCGCCCCTGCTGATCGCGTTTTCGGCGCTCCTGCTGCTGGTGGTCGGAGGTTCACCCGTCGTGGCTGCAATAGCAGTGGGCAGCTGGGGCTTTGCCTTCGGCGCCGTACCAGTCGGGCTGCAGACCTGGCTGGTGCGGGCCGCCCCCGATCAGGCGGAAAGCGCCGGTGGGCTCATGGTTATGACGTTCCAGGTCGCCATCGCGTTGGGCGCCGTCTTCGGCGGCCTGCTGGTCGACAATACCGGCGTTGCCACCGCCTTCGCCTATTGCGCGGCGGCGACGTTGCTTGCGGCACTGGCGGCGTTCTTCCTTGGCCCCAAGCCGATCGACGACCCCAAGGCCTAAACGGAACGGCCGTCGAAGTCGAAGACCGGCACGGCGGCGACGTCCAACGCCTCGATGCAATTAATATTGATATAGGCACTTCGCCCGCTCCCTTCGCCGATATCCTCGGCGAAGGGGTGAATGCCGCAGCTGCGGCAGAAGCGGTGGGCGATGACATGGTTGCCGAAGCTGTAGCGGCCGAGATCATCGCCCCAGGCAAGCACCCACATGCTCTCATGCGGAACTGCCCATAGCAGTGCACCCTTGCGCGAGCAGATCGAGCAATTGCACCGAACGGCTCCGGTCAGCTCGCCTTCGACCTCGAACGCGACCTTGCCGCAGTGGCAGCTGCCTTGGTAGAGCATCGGGCCTTCCTCCTTCGGTTCGACAGGTGCAAATCCGACCGTGCCGGGCTATGTCTCCTGCGGCCAGTTTCTGGCTACTACGTTAAGACGTTGCAAGCGCGCGGAGTCCGACACCGAAAAATGCAATCAGCCCGCGATCACCTCGAAGCAATTCTTTCGCCTCTTGCCGCTCGCGTCGACGATGAGAGGGTTTTCGTAAAGCTCTACCCGGAAGCCGCACGGGCGGCGGCGGACGCCACCGATGCGCGGCGAAAAGCCGGCGTCACGCTCGGGCCGCTCGATGGGGCGATCGTCTCGATCAAGGATCTGTTCGATGTCGCCGGCGAGCCGACCACGGCGGGCTCTCTGCTGCTCGCCAACGCAGCGCCGGCGCTGCGGGATGCCATTGTCGTGCAACAGTTGCGCCAGGCCGGTGCAATCATCCTCGGCAAGACCAACATGACCGAGTTCGCCTTTACTGCGATCGGCGTCAATCCACATTATGGCACGCCCGGCAATGCTAGCGATGCCAGCCGTATTCCGGGCGGCTCCTCCTCAGGCGCCGGCGTTTCGGTGGGCGAAGGCACCAGCGAAATCTCCATCGGTTCCGATACCGGTGGTTCGGTGCGCATTCCGGCATCGCTGAATGGCGTCGTCGGTTTCAAGCCGACTGCGCGGCGCGTGCCGCTCACGGGTGCGTTTCCGCTGTCAGCCACGCTGGACTCGATCGGTCCGCTGGCCCGCACCGTCGCCGAATGTGCGGCGGCCGATGCAGTGATGTCGGGCGAAAACCTGGCGGCACTGTTGCCGCTGCCGCTGGACGGCCTGCGCATCGGTATTGCGCGCGGCGTGCTGTTCGATGATACGCAGGAAGAGGTCGCGACGACGTTCGACCGGTGTCTGCGCAAGATAGAGCTTAGCGGCGCACGGCTTGTGGAGCTGTCGATCGACGACCTGCTTGCCGATCTGCGCGTGGCAACCCAACGCGCGTCGATCGCGGCGATGGAAGGGGCGGAGATCCATGCCGACTGGCTGGCGATGGGAGCGACGAGGCCGGTCGACCCGCGGGTAAGCGGGCCATTGTCGCGCGCCGCCGCCATTCCGGCCACGGTCTATATCAGGGCAATGCGCCGCCGCACGGCGCTGGCCGCCGCGATGGATGACCGGCTGGCGTCGGTCGACGTGCTGGCCCTGCCGACCACACCGGTGACGGCGCCGACGATCGTGTCGATGACCAGCGACGAGGCTCTGTGCAACAGGACGGAAGGCCTTCTGCTGCGCAACACGCAGGTCGCCAACCAATTCGATCTATCAGCCATCTCGCTGCCGATGCCGGGAATGACGCGTCCGGCCGGGCTGATGCTGGTGGCGCGCAATGGCCATGACCACCACCTGCTGCGCATCGCAGCGGGCGTGGAGGGGCTGCTTGCAAATTGATCGGATAGCGCGTGTCAGCGCGACGAGCAGTGGCCGCGTTCGCTGTCCTTGGCGGCGCGTTCGATGCTGGTGGCGACCAGCCAAGGCAGGGTGTACCGCTTGCCGTTGAAGGTCCGGGTGCGGTTCTCGATCGAGCCGACAACAACGACCTTGCCGGCATAGAGCTTGTCTGAAAGATCGAGCGCCTTGTCTTGCTGGGGCAGGCGATCGATGTCGATTGAAACGCCTTTGATGAGCTTCCCAGCAGCGAGGTCGAGTGCGCTGTTCGATGGACAGGGTGCCGCCACGCAGCGTATGCCGTTGTCGCAGAACACGTAGCTACCCTGTCCGTTGGCGAAGGCTTGCGCCGTCGCCACGCAGAAGCCGGCGGTCAGCAGGAATTTTGTGACGCTTGCCATGCCGGCACCATCGCCGGCGAATTCGGGAAAATTGGGGCGCTTTCAGAAATCGGCAGGGAACCGCCGCCGGTAGTGCTCGACCGCTTCGGGGTTGCGCAGATTGACCGGCAATCTGTTGGCCAGCACCAGCAAGGCTTCGCCAGCCGCGCCGACGCCCATGCGCATCATCGACTGCTCGGTAATCCCAGCCATGTGCGGGGTGACGATGACGTTGTCGAAGCCGAAATAAGGATGGTTGGGCGGTAGCGGTTGTGTAGCAAAAACATCGAGCGCAGCGCCGCCGATGCGGCCCTTCTGCAAGGCCTCGATCAGCGCGTCGTCATCGATCACCGGCCCGCGCGAAACATTGATCAGCAGCGCATCCGGCTTCATCCGCTCAATGCGCTCGCGGCTGATCAGCCCCCGTGTTTCGGGCGTCAGCGGGCAGCACAGAACGATGATGTCGCTCTGCTCGATGAGTGCATCGATCGACAGGAAGCCGACCCTGTCCGGCGCCGGCCGCATGCTGCGCGTCGTCGCCACCACATTCAGATCGAACCCATGGGCGGCGATGTGGCCAACCGCCTGACCGATCGCGCCGAGGCCGACAATGCCGATCGTCTTGCCCGCTAGCTCGCTGGCCACCACCGTGTGTTCGCGGCCCGCCAGCCAGCCCTTCGCACGCAAGTCGCGGTCCAACACACGGAAGCGCCTAAGCAGCGCCAGCGCCGCGAACATCACATATTCGGCGACAGATCGCGCGTTCACCCTCGGCACGTTCGCCACCAGCACGCCGGCCGCATTGGCCGCTTCCATCGGTACCATGTCCAGCCCGGCGCCGTGGCGGATCGCGGCCCTGAGCTTCTTCGCGCCTTCGAAAAGCGCCGCAGGCAAGGGAGCGCGAACGATGATGACATCGGCGTTCCTCGCCTCGGCGGCCAGCGTGGCCGCATCGAGGGCGGAAGCAACGACGAGTTCGCCGGCCCCGGTCAGCATGGAAGCGGCACGAGGGTGCAGTCTGTGTGTTGACAGGATCTTGAGCATTTCAGGCCTTTTCGAGCGCAGGGCTTTCCGGTTCCGCCCCACGCCCCTCGATCAGCCCCTTCCAGTAGCTTTCCGCGCCTTGCAGGTGGGCGCTCATCAGCGCCTGGGCGAGATTGCCATCGCGGCGCAGCAGCGCCTCGTAGATCTGGATATGCTCGGCATGGGAGCGCACGCTGCGTTCGGGATCGTTGAAATAGATCGGCAGGCGCAGTTCACCCATCATGTAGTAGACGCTGCAGATATTGTGGAAGACGCTGTTCTTGGTCGCCCGCACGATCTCGAGGTGGAACTCGCGGTCTTCCCGGGCAAGCCCTTCACCGGCGGCGATGCGATCCTCGGAGGCCTTCAGGATCTCGCGCAGCCGCTCGAAATTCTCCTCGGTGGCGCGTGAACAGGCAAGTTCGGCGGCCTTGATCTCGTGGATCTTGCGCAACTCGACCGTCTCGTAGATCTGGACGGGATCGAGCGGCAGGCCGGCGCGGGCGAACAGCGCCATCGCCTCGACGCTCGCCTGCTTCGTATCGATGTAGATGCCGGATTTCGCCCGTCGCTCGACGATGCGCATGGCCTCGAGAATGGCCAGCGCCTCGCGGATCTGGCCGCGGCTGACGCTGAAATGCTCTGCCAGTTCGCGCTCCGACGGCGTGCGGCCCGTCTCCTTGTCCGAATGGGAGAACAGATAGGCGGCGAGTTCCGCGAGAAGGTTCTTTTCTTTCATGTCAGCCGTGTTGCGCGTGCGCCTCCAGGAACCGCTCCGAAATGGTGAATCCCAGCCCGGGTCTATCAGGGATCGCTACCATACCGTCCTTTGCTTCGACAGTCTCTTCGATCAGATCGTGGATCATCGGGTTGGCGCCGAGCGAATATTCGACGGTGAAGCTCGCCGGCGAAGCAGCGCAGACATGCAGCCCGGCAAAGAAGCAGGGCGCGCCGGCCCAAAGATGCGGCGCAAAGCGCAGATTGAAGGCGCTGGCGATGGTGCCGATCTTCATCGCCTCGCTGATGCCACCGCAAAAGGCCGGATCCGGCTGGAAGATATCGGCGGATTTTAGCACGGCGAGGTCGCGGAAGGCATAGCGCGTCGCCTCGCTTTCGCCGGTGGCGATCGGGATCGAACCGCAGGCGCGCACCTCGGCCATGCCGGGCTTGTCGTCGGCGATCACCGGCTCCTCGAACCAGGCGAGATCGAGGTCGCCGGCGAGATGGATAAAGCGCTTGGCTTCGGCCACCGTGTAGGTGCCGTGCGCGTCGACCATCAGGTCGATATCGGGACCGAGCGCCTGTCTGGCGGCACGGACGCGAGCGGCCGAGATATGTGGGGCGCCGTCCATGGCGCCGACGCGCATCTTCAGCGCCTTGAAACCGCCCTTGGCGATGTAGGACTGCAGCTGGTCGCCGATGGCTTCCGCAGTGGCCCAGCCGCCGGAAGCATAGGCCGGCATGCGGTCCAGCTTGCGGCCGCCGAGCAGCCGCCAGACCGGAACGCCGAGCGATTTGCCAAGAATGTCCCACAATGCGATGTCGACGGCGCTGATAGCCGCGATGCTCATGCCGCGTCGCGCCAATTGCGGCATGGCGTGGCCGGCGCGAGCGGCGCTGTCGTGGCGCGTGCCATTATAGAGCATCTCCCAGATGACGCCGATGTCAGCCGGGTCGCGGCCGACCAGCTGCGGGCCGACCTCGTAGTTCAGCAAATGGACAAGGGCGCCGTAACTGCCGGCGCTGCCGGCGGCATTCTTGCCTTCGCCCCAGCCGACCAGCCCGTCGTTGGTTTCGATGCGCAGGATGGCGGCGTCGAACGTCGCCACCTGACCGAAGTCGCTGCGGTGCTGCTTCGCGGCTTCGATCGGTATGCGGACCCACCAGGCTTGGACCGTCTTGATGCGCATGTTCATCCTCGGCCCGGCCGCGGTGAGGCGGAAGGGCTCTTTCCAAACGGCTCGGCTACTTGATCAGCGGCAGCAGCGTTTCCGCGTTGATGCGCATCTGGTCGGTGTAGAATTTCTCCGTGAGCACGCTGGAGCCGTGGTCCTGAATGAATTTCAGCTGCTCCGGCGAGATGTCGACGGGGTTGCGTTCGACCATGTCGGGATAGGGGGCAGCCGGCGTGCGGTCGACGGGGGCGACGAATTCATTGGTCAGCGCGCCGTCATAGCCGATCTCCTTCAGCGTGCCGACGATCTTCGGCCAGTCGATCTGCCCGAGGCCGGCGGCGAAGCGGTTGTTGTCGGCGACATGGAAGTCGTACAGGCGCTTGCCGACCTGCCGGATGGCGTCGTAGACGTTAAATTCTTCCATGTGGATGTGGTAGGCGTCGAGGCAGACGCCGCATTCGGGACTGACCGCATCGGCCAGCGCCAGTGCCTGGGCGCCGCGGTTGAACAGATAGGTCTCGAAGCGGTTGAGCGGCTCGACCGCGATCTTGACGCCGACCTTCTTGGCGTGGGTAAAGCATTCCCGGGTGGCGTCGACCACCCATTTCCACTCCTCTTCCTCGGTGCCGTCCGGCACCACCTTGCCGACGGTGGCCGGAACCAGCGTGATGATCTCGCCATCAAGTTCGCTGACCATGGTCAGCACGTCCTTGACATACTGCACCGAGCGCTCGCGCTGGCCCTGGTCCTTGGCGGCGAGATTGCGCTCGCCCAGCATCAGCGTCACCGCTCCCCAGCAGCGAATGCCGTACTCGTTCAACAGTGCGCGCGTCTCCTTGGGCTTGTACTGTTCGGGTTCGCCGGAGATCTCGATCGACTCGTAGCCGAATTTCTTGATGCGCTTGAGCGTCGTTTCCAGCGGCTCCGCCCGCATCCAATTGTGCGTCGAAAGATGCATGGTCTATCCTTCCCAGAATCGCCTGTACCAGTTCGCCTGCGGCGCACTCTGCCGAAGCGTGCCGCATGATTCCTCCCCAAGGCGTCCCAGCATTTTTTGCAAACTGGTTCGACCAATTGGGCTTGAAGGGAGGTCTACAGTAATTTCATCTGGACGGCAAGAACTGCTGCCATCAAGCGTTGGCTCCTGTCTATGCTATTGATTATACTTAAACATGTGGCTTAACTCGGCATGGTTGCAGGACCGTCGCAGCGCGTCAAATGGCTTGACCAGATTTCGGCATTTGGTAATACCAGAATAGCAGCGCTGAGCGCGCTGTGCAAAGAGACCAAAGACGCTGGCCCTGTTTTCAATCGGCGCTATGCTTGGTCGTGAAACATAGGGAGATGCCGATGCCGACGACGATGAAGGGGCCTGGTCTGTTCCTGGCGCAGTTTGCGGGCGACGCCGCGCCGTTCAATTCGCTGGCCTCGATCACCAAATGGGCGGCTGGTCTGGGCTACAAGGGCGTGCAGATTCCGACATGGGACGCTCGACTGTTCGATCTCGAGAAGGCAGCCTCCTCCAAGGCCTATTGCGACGAGGTGAAGGGCATGTGCGCCGATGCCGGCGTCGAAATCACCGAACTGTCGACGCATCTGCAGGGGCAACTGGTGGCGGTGCATCCCGCCTATGACGCGCAGTTCGACGGCTTTGCGCCGGCTGCGGTGCACAACAATCCAAAAGCCAGGCAGCAATGGGCGGTCGAACAGATGAAGTTCGCCGCCAAGGCGTCGAAGAATCTCGGGCTCAAGGCGTCGGTGTCGTTTTGCGGCGCGTTGGCCTTCCCATACCTCTACCCATGGCCGCAGCGGCCGGCGGGACTGATCGAGGAAGCATTTGCCGAGCTGGGCAAGCGCTGGAAGCCGATCCTCGACGTCTATGACGAGAACGGCGTCGATGTCGGCTACGAAATCCATCCGGGCGAGGACGTGTTCGACGGCGCGACATTCGAGATGTTCCTCGATGCGGTCGGCGGCCATAAGCGCTGCAACATCAACTACGACCCGTCCCACTTCCTGCTGCAGCAGCTCGATTATCTCGAATTCATCGACATCTACCACGAGCGGATCAAGGCGTTCCACGTCAAGGATGCCGAGTTCAATCCGACCGGGCGGCAAGGCGTCTATTCCGGTTACCAGAGCTGGACCAGCCGTGCCGGACGTTTCCGCTCGCTCGGCGACGGGCAGGTGGATTTCGGCGGCATCTTCTCCAAGCTCACCCAATACAATTACGATTCATGGGCGGTGCTGGAATGGGAATGCTGCCTCAAGCACCCGGAGGATGGTGCTGCCGAAGGCGCCCCCTTCATCCAGCACCACATCATCAGGGTGACGGAAAAAGCATTCGACGATTTCGCC
Organism: Mesorhizobium sp. M0019; assembly: GCF_040323975.1. Classification (NCBI taxonomy): domain Bacteria; kingdom Pseudomonadati; phylum Pseudomonadota; class Alphaproteobacteria; order Hyphomicrobiales; family Phyllobacteriaceae; genus Mesorhizobium; species Mesorhizobium sp. M0019. The sequence continues at coordinate 29,658 of NZ_JAMYVK010000017.1, forward strand.
GGCGGCACGACCGATAAAAAGGTGCTGCGCGGCATGATGGGGATCTAGCACAGATATCCCTCCCGAGGGGAGGGTGGCCCGGGGGGCCGGGTGGGGTCGGTCCATGCCGAGCTTCATGCCCGGCGACCCCACCCCGCGCTACGCGTCGACCCTCCCCTCAAGGGGGAGGGGTATCTCAGATAACGAGGGAGAAAATCGTGGTTGGCGCATCGAAGACGGAAACGGGAGGCGGTCCGATCCGCTACGGCATGGTTGGCGGCGGACAAGGCGCCTTTATCGGCGCGGTGCACCGCATCGCGGCGCGCATTGATAACGAGTTCGTGCTGGTTGCCGGCGCCTTGTCGTCGAATCCGGAGCGCGCCAAGGCCTCGGCGGCCGAGCTTGGGCTCGATCCGGCACGCAGCTACGGCTCCTATGCCGAGATGGCCAAGGCCGAGGCCAAGCGGCCGGACGGCATCGAGGTGGTGGCCATCGTCACGCCGAACAATGTGCACGTGCCGGCCGCCAAGGCTTTTCTCGAGGCCGGCATCCACGTCATCTGCGACAAGCCGCTGGCGACGACGCTGGCCGAGGCAAAGAAGCTGGCGGCGCTGGTCGAAAAGACCGGCAAGGTGTTTGTGCTGACGCATAACTACACCGCCTATCCGATGGTGCGGCAGGCACGCGAGATGGTGGCCAAAGGACAGCTCGGCGATATCCGCATCGTGCAGTCGGAATATCCGCAGGACTGGCTGACCGAAGATCTGGCCGCAACCGGCCAGAAGCAGGCTGCGTGGCGCTCAGACCCCAAGCAGGCCGGTGCCGGCGGTGCGCTGGGCGATATCGGCACGCACGCCTACAACCTCGCCCGTTTCGTCTCCGGGCTGGAGCTCGATTCGTTGTCGGCCGATCTCGATGCCTTCGTACCGGGGCGGCTGCTCGACGACAACATCAATGTGCTGCTGCGCTTCAAGCCGGTCGGCGGGTCGCACCCCGCGAAGGGCATGATCTGGGCAAGCCAGGTGGCGCCCGGCCACGAGAACGGCCTGAAATTGCGCATCTACGGCTCGAAGGGCGGGCTCGAATGGGTACAGGCCGATCCGAACTATCTCTGGTACACGCCGTTCGGCCAGCCGAAGCAGTTGATCACCCGAAACGGCGCGGGAGCGTTGCCCGTCGCCGGGCGCGTCAGCCGCGTTCCGCCAGGCCATCCGGAAGGCTACCTCGAAGGTTTCGCCAACATCTACCAGGAAGCCGCGCGGGCCATTCGTGCGGCGCGCCGGAAGGGCGGCAAGCCGGCTAAGGATGTCGTTTTCCCGACTGTGCAAGACGGCGTCGAAGGCATGGCCTTCATCGAGGCCTGCGTGAAATCGGCGAAGAAGAATGGAGCGTGGACGAAACTTTAATCACTGCGTCCGGTTACCGGGAAATCCCCCTCACCCGGACTGCCGGCCGAATTGCAAGGGCAATTCGGGGCATTCCGATCTCTCCCCGAGGGGAGAGGAGATCGCCTGCGTTGGCGTCTGCATCTTCTCCCCAGCGGGGAGAAAGTGGCCGCGAAGTGGCCGGATGAGGGGCTTGTGGCGAAGTCGCCGGAGGAGCAAGCCCGGCCGTCAAAGGGGAGGGGCGTCGATGAAAATCGGCATGTGCATGTTGTTGTGGACGACCAGTGTCACGAAAAAACACGAGCCGTTGTTGAGGGATATCAAGGCGACCGGCTTCGACGGCGTCGAGATACCGGTCTTCTCCGGCACGCCGGACGACTACAAGAAGCTCGGTGAGCTGCTCGACCGCATCGGGCTGCAACGTACCGCCGTCTCGGCGATGGGCGATCCGGCGATGAACCTGATCTCGGCCGACGCCTCGACGCGCAAGGCCGGTATCGACTACATGAAATCGGCGATCGACTGCGCTCAGGCGCTTGGCGCGAACACGTTGAGCGGCCCGCTGCATTCCACACTCGGAGCCTTCTCCGGCAGCGGGCCGACGGCGGCCGAGAAAAAACGTTCGATCGCTTCGCAGCGCGCCATCGGTGACCATGCCGGCAACAAGGGTGTCACCATCGGGCTGGAGGCGCTCAACCGCTTCGAATGCTATCTGCTCAACACGATGGACGATTTGTCGGCGCATATCGACGCGATCGACCGGCCGCACATCAAGGCGATGTACGACACGTTCCATGCCAACATCGAAGAGGCCGACCCGATCGGCGCCTATACGCGCAACCGCAAGAACATCGTCCATATCCATATTTCGGAGAACGATCGCGGCGTGCCGGGCCGCGGCCACGTCCCCTGGAAGGAGACTTTCTCCGCCATTCGCAAGAGCGGCTACGACGATTGGCTGACGATCGAGGCGTTCGGGCGTTCGCTGAAGGATTTAGCCGCGGCCACCAAGGTGTGGCGCGACTTTTCCGAAGGCCCGGAAGCTGTTTACCGCGACGGCTACAGGCATATCAGGAATGGATGGAGGAAGGCGCCCTAACCGCACGCCTGCGCAACGCCCCCGTCAGCCCTGGCCGGCCTGGATCCGGTTGTAGTCGTGGATCGTCCTGCTCAAGCGGCGGCGCAGGAAATTGGAAATGTTGTCGAAGATGAAAACGACGAGCAGGACCAAGAGTACCATGTAGAAGACATTGGCCCAGTTGGAATTGGTGCGCATCGCCTCCCAGAGCTTCAGGCCGATGCCACCGGCACCGACGGCGCCGATGATCGTCGCGCCCCTGGTGTTGGATTCCCACTGATAGAGTGTCTGGCTGATGAAGACCGGGATCACTTCCGGCAGCACGCCATAGCGCTGCACCAGCAAGCCGTTGGCGCCGGTCGACTGGATGCCCTCGCGTGGCTTGTCATCGATGTTCTCGAGGCCTTCCGAATAGACTTTGCCGAGCGTGCCGATCTCGGTGAAGAAAATCGCGGCGCTGCCGGCAAGCGGGCCCGGGCCGAAGGCGCGGGTGAAGAACAGCGCCCAGATCAGCATGTCGACCGAACGCATGAAATCGAAGAACCGCTTTAGCACCTGGCTAAGCAGGCCGCTCGGGGTGATGTTGCGGGCGGCGAAGAAGGCGAGCGGGAAGGCAACGATGCCGCCGAGTAAGGTGCCGAGAAACGCCATGACGATGGTCTGGAACAGCTTCGTCCAGACGTCGCCATGCTGCCATTGGGCGTTGTTCCAGATATTATCGGCGGCCAGCGCAATGTTTGATGTGCCCGGCTTGAGCTGGGGTCCGGACACCAGCAACGAGACCACCTCGCCGGGCGACTTGCCGAAGAAGGGCGAGCGTGTGTCGAAGACGAAATTCGCCCAGCCGAGGAAGCGCTTGCGGACCTTGACGCGATCGACGGTTATACGGACCTCGCCGGCAAAGCCCATCCTGGCGACGATCTCATCGTCATGCGCGGTGATCCACTCCGGCACCGGGCCGGATATTACCGGTTTGCCGCTGGCCAAGGACACCGGCACCGTCTGGCCATTGGCGACCAGCGTCGCCTCGGTCTTGTCGAAGATGACCGATTTGGCCCGGCCGTCGATCAGGATGGTGTAGGAGCCGTTGGCGTTGGTGATGACCCAATCGGGATGCGGATCTTCGCCGAGCGCCGAAAAACGCGGGTATCTGGGTGTGATCTGAGGCTGGTCGAGACGGAATTCCGGCTGCAGATCGTAGCTGATCCATTGCGTCAGGAAGAGCGGCAGGCGCTCCCAGTGCGATTCCCTCAGCACTTGCGGCAGGCTGAAGAACCACAAGGCGTAGAGGAGATAGAGCAGGATGCCGGTGAACAGGACCAGCGGGCCGAAGCGTTTGTACAAGGGCCGCCGGAACACTTGGGGAAAGCGCTCCTCGATCGACCGCATCTCAGCGGCGGTCATTGCGGCCATGGGCAGTCTTCTTGTTGATTTGCCATGATCTTTTCCAAAAACCGGAATCCACTTTTTGGGATCATGGTCAGGCACCCATCATGAATGCCTGCTCGCCGACGAGCTTGCGGCGTAGCCAGGCGGAAAACTGGTCGACGAGGAAGATCGTCGTGAACAGCAGCAGCACCAATGCCAGCGTCTTGGCGCCGAAGCCGCGCGAGATGGAGAGCTTCAGTTCCTCGCCGATGCCGCCACCGCCGACCGCGCCGATAATGGTCGAGATACGCACATTGATCTCGATCCTGAGCAGCGTGTAGGACATGAAATTGGGCAGCACTTGCGGCAGGCCGGCAAAGCGCACGCGCTCGAACCAGTTGGCGCCGACCGCGCGCAGGCCTTCTTCGGCGCGCATGTCGATGTTTTCGTTGATCTCGTAGAAGAGCTTGCCGAGAGCGCCGATGGAATGCAGGCCGATGGCGATGATGGCTGCGACCGGGCCGGTCGAGAGGATGGCTGCGAACAGGCCGGCAATGACGATCTCGGGGAAGGCGCGAAGCAGTTCCATGAAGCGCTTGACGACGAGCCTGAGCACCGGACTGGGCGTCAAGTTGCGCGCGGCGATGAAGGAAAAGGGCACCGCAAAGACAAAGCCGATGAAAGTGGAAACCAGCGCCACGTTAAGCGTGGTGAGCATCAGCTCGAAATATTCGGGTAGATAAAAGCCGCCCCAGAGATAGACGCGGCCAAGCGGGAAGTTGAACTCTTGGCTGCCCTTGTCGTGCGGCGATGCGATGTCGAACAGCGCCCGCCAGACGTCGTTCCAGTCCTTGGGAACAAGCCAACTAAGGAAATCCAGTATGTGCGGCAGCCGATCGAAGAAATGTCCGGCATTGGCCTCGTCGGCGAACCACATGGCTGTGCACATGGCGACAAGCAGTGAGCCGATGCCGAGCGCCGTGTAGAACCGGCGCAAGGACGTCTGGCGTCGCCAGGCGTCTGCTGCCTGCCGGACCGCGTCTGAACGAATTGTAGCGGCGAAGGTCATACGGGGTCACGAGCGGACACGCAAAAAGGGCGGCGCTGGAGGACGCCGCCCTTTCCGCAATTGTCGTCAGCCGCCGATCGCGGCTTTGCGGGCTTCGACGATGACGCTGTAGAAGTCCGGCTTCACCGGAACATAGCCGGTGAAATCGCCGCCTTCGATGGCCTCGAAGCAAGGCTTGTCCTTGGCCGGCAGGCTGGTGAAGAAGTTGGCGAGCTTGGCGCTCATATCGCCGCCGAGTGCGGTGCGCACGACCAGCGGGCCGTTCGGGATCAAGCCGGAGCGCCAGACTTCGACGAAATCGTTGGGGTCCACGGCGCCCTTGGCGACTTCCTTGTGGAAGGTGCCGGAGGTGTAGCCGTTCTTGAAGTCGCCGATGCCAGAGGAATCGTCAACCGCAACATCGACCTTGCCGTCGCGAACGGCGAGGAGGTTGTTCTCGTGGCCACCATTGAACTGTGTCGAGGCGAAGAAGGTTTCGTTCGAAGCGCCGGTGTCTTTCGGGATCTGGGTCAGCGGGATCAGGTAGCCGGAGGTCGAATCCGGGTCGGCATAGCCGAGCTTCTTGCCCTTGGCCGACTTGATGTCGGTGATGCCGGACGACTTCAGCGCAAGGCCGATCGAATAATAGCCGGTCGCGCCGTCGGTCTGCTGGGTGGTGAGGATCGGGGTCACGGCGTTCGGATCCTTGAGGTAGACGCTGGCATAGCCCGACGCGCCAAGCTCTGCGAAATCGAGCGTGCCGCCGAGCAGGCCCTGGATAACGCCGTCATAGTCGGCGGCCGGGAACAGCGAGACCTTCTCGAAGCCGAATTCGGACTTCATGTGATCGGCGAGGCACTGAAAGTTGCGCAGCCGGTCCGCTTCGTTTTCACCGCCAAGGATGCCGATGCGGAATTCCTTGATATCCTGGGCGTGAGCGGCGCTTGCCGCGATGGCGAGCAATGAAACGGCGCCAAAAACCATCTTCCTGAACATTATCTCTCTCCTGTTGGTCCCGGCCTCGCGCCGGTAGCGTTCGAATTTTTTGACAGGTGCCTTTGACGCGGGCGGGCGATCAGGCCGTTCTCAATATCCCGGGAATGCGGGCTCGAGCGGTCCGGCGGATGCAGCGATTTTCTGTTTGATGGCGACACTGGTGGAGGTGATGGCCTCGGAGATTTCGCCGCCATTGCTGTCGGCGCCGTAGACCATGCGCACGGCCTCGCGGTTGAGGGCTTCGGGCGGGCCGTCGAAGACGACCTTGCCGGCGGCCATGCCGATGATGCGGTTGCAGTAGGTGCGGGCCGTATCCAGCGTATGCAGATTTGTGATGACGGTGATGCCCTCGCGCAAATTGATGTCCTGCAGCGAATCCATCACCACCTTGGCGTTGAGCGGATCGAGCGAGGCAATCGGCTCATCCGCCAGCAACACCTTCGGCTGCTGCATCATGGCGCGCGCAATCGCAACGCGCTGCTGCTGGCCGCCGGAAAGTGTGCCGGCCGGCTGCAGGGCGGTGCGGGCGATGTCGAGGCGCTCGAGGGCTGCAACCGCCTCGGCGCATTCACCGCGGGAGAACATGCCAAATAGGTTGGACAGCGTCGAGCGGTGGTTGAGCCGGCCGAGCAGCACATTGGTCAGCACATCGAGGCGCGGCACGAGATTGAACTGCTGGAAGATCATGGCGCAGTCGCGCTGCCATCGCCGGAGCGGCGAGCCGCGCAACCCGGAGACCTCGACGCCGTTGAACAGGATGGATCCCTGGCTGGGATCGATGAGGCGGTTAATCATGCGCAGCAGCGTCGATTTGCCGGCGCCGGAGCGGCCAATGATGCCGACCATCTGGCCTTGCGGAATCGCGATGTGAACATTGCTGACGGCGGTGTTCTTGCCGAACCGGCGGGTGACGCCGCGGATTTCGAGCGTAGCTGACATGGTGCAGGCTCCAGTCCAATCGCAATTGAAGGTCTGTTTACCCTGGCTAGCGCAGCCGCATGAACCTGCGGTGTCGGAACGATGTCAGTTTTGTTACTGCCCACAGCCTGGAGCGGGGCGGGATCAACTCGGCGCGAGAAGCTCGAATGGTGAATGGTGATAAGAACGGCTTCCCTGAGCCTCGAAACCTGTCCGCTGCCCCCATTCACATTCACCATTCACCATTTCACGACCCTCAGCCGCCATATTTCTCCAGAAACGCCTCCGCCGACAATTCCCGAAAATCGTCGAGCGCGGCGCGCAGCCTTGCGTGGTCCCAGTCCCACCAGGCGAGCGCCTGGTAGCGCTCCGCGGTGCGGCGGTCGAAGCGTTCGCGGATCGGCTTGGCCGGTACGCCGGCGACGATGGTGTAGGGCGCGACGTCCTTCGACACCACCGCACCGGCACCGACCGCCGCGCCATCGCCGACGGTGACGCCCGGCAGGATGGTCGAGCCGTGGCCGAGCCAGGTGTCGTGGCCGATGGTGACGCGTTTGGCGCGGCGCTTGGCGAAGAATTCGCTCTCGTGCTCGGCGTCGTCCCAATAATCCGAGGCGCGATAGGTGAAATGGTGCAGCGTCGGCCGCCAGGTCGGATGGTTGGTAGCGTTGATGCGCACGCTTGCGGCGATGTTGGCGAATTTGCCGATCGTTGCGCACCAGACGCCGCAGTCCTGCATCATGTAGGAATAGTCGCCGAGCGTGCTTTCGGAAACCCGGCAGCGCTCGGCGATCTCGGTCCAGCGGCCAAGCGTCGAGTTCTCGACTTCCGCCGTCTCGTGGATCAGCGGCGCCTCCGACAGTTTCCTGGTCATGCGGCGATTTTCCCGGCGGCGAAGGCGGTCACGTCGATGACGCGGTCGGCGACCGCCTCACGCACGTCGTGATCGTGGAAGATGCCGAGCAAAGCGACGCCCGCTGCCTTCTTGGCGACGATCAGGGAAATCACCACATCGCGGTTCCTGGCATCGAGCGAAGCGGTCGGCTCGTCGAGCAGCAGGATCGGGTGCTCGGTGATGAAGCCGCGCGCGATGTTGACGCGCTGCTGTTCACCGCCGGAGAACGTCGCCGGCGGCAGCGCCCAGAGCTTCTCCGGCAGGTTGAGCTGCGCCAGCAAGGCGCGTGCCTTGCCGTGCGCGACCTCGCGCTCCTCGCCGCGCTCGACCAGCGGTTCGGCCACGACGTCGAGCGCAGAGACACGCGGTACGGTGCGCAGGAACTGGCTGACATAGCCGATGGTAAGCCGGCGCACGGCAAGCACGGTGCGCGGGCTGGCCGAGGCGAGATCGATGAGCCCGCCCTCGTGCTGGACGATGATCTGGCCTTCATCGGCGGCATAATTTCCGTAGAGCATTTTCAGGATCGAGCTCTTGCCGGCGCCGGACGGGCCGCCGAGCACGGCGCATTCGCCGGCCCTGATCGCGAACGAGACACCGGCGACCACCGGCAGTTTGATGCCGTCGCGCAGATGCATGGTGAAGCTCTTCGCGACATCGGAGACAACGAGCGGGGTTGCCATCAGAGCGTTCTCCAATCGTCATTCGTCTGCGGGCCAACACCCCCCTCTGGCCTGCCCTCTTTGCCAAAACTTGCCATCTCCCCCTCAAGGGGGGGGATTGGCAGTCGCATTCGGTTTCGCCATTCTCCTGTGTCGCAGAACGGGCGGGCCATAAAAGCTGCTGATCTCCCCCCTTGAGGGGGAGATGGCCGGCAGGCCAGAGGGGGGTACGCCGGAGCAATCATCGTCACACCTGCAGAATCGAGGAGACAAGCAACTGGGTATAAGGCGCGCGCGGATCGTCGAGGACGCGGTCGGTGAGGCCGCTTTCGACGACGCGGCCGTCCTTCATCACCATCATGCGCTGCGACAACAGCCGCGCCACGGCGAGATCGTGGGTGACGACGATGGCGGCCAGGCCGAGATCGGTGACCAGGCCGCGCAACAGATCGAGCAGGCGCGCCTGCACCGAGACGTCGAGGCCGCCGGTTGGCTCGTCCATGAACACCAGCCGCGGCCCGGTGACGAGGTTGCGGGCGATCTGCAGGCGCTGGCGCATGCCTCCGGAAAAGGCGCGCGGCTCGTCGTCGATGCGATCCTCGTCGATCTCGACGCGCGACAGCCAGTCGACGGCGGTGGCGCGGATTTTTCCATAGTGGCGGTCGCCGACCGCCATCAACCGCTCGCCGACATTGGCGCCGGCCGACACCGTCATGCGCAGCCCGTCCGCCGGGTTCTGATGGACAAAACCCCAATCGGTGCGCATCAGGAAGCGGCGCTCGGCCTCGCTCATGCGGTAGAGTTCGCGAAACTGGCCGTCGCGCATCCGGTAGCTGGCGGTGCCGGAACTGGGCAGCAGTCGAGTTGACAGGCAGTTGAGCAGCGTCGTCTTGCCGGAACCAGATTCGCCGACCACCGCCAGCACTTCGCCCGGCCAGAGGTCAAAAGTGACGTTCTCGCAGCCGACGCGCGAGCCGTAGGATTTGGACAGCGCCGAAACGCGCAGCAAAGGTTCGTCGGTCATTGCTTCTCCTTACCCTCCCCCTCGTGGGGAGGGTCGGCGCGTAGCGCCGGGGTGGGGGGTGAGGCGGTGGCAGTACCCCCACCCGCGCCTTCGGCGCGACCTCCCCACAAGGGGGAGGTAGGGGCGTTGCGCCGCTTCTCGCAATGATCGGTATCGGAGCAGACGAACATGTGGCCGCCATGGTCGTCGAGGATGACCTCGTCGAGATAGACGTTCTCGGCCGCGCACAGCGCGCAGGGCTGGTCGAAGGTCTGCACCTCGAACGGATGGTCCTCGAAATCGAGGCTGACCACATCGGTGAAGGGCGGCAGCGCGTAGATGCGCTTTTCGCGGCCGGCGCCGAACAATTGCAAAGCCGGCGAACGGTGCATCTTCGGATTGTCGAATTTCGGCGTCGGCGAGGGATCCATCACATAGCGGCCCTCAACCTTGACCGGGTAGGCGTAGGTGGTGGCGATGCGGCCGTGCCTGGCGATGTCCTCGTAGAGCTTCACATGCATAAGGCCGTATTCCTCCAGCGCATGCATTTTGCGCGTCTCCGTTTCCCGCGGCTCGAGGAAGCGCAGCGGCTCGGGGATCGGCACCTGGTAGACCAGCACCTGACCGGCACTCAGCGGATATTCAGGGATGCGGTGGCGGGTCTGGATGATGGTCGCCTTGGCCGTTTCGGTGGTGACCGCGACATTGGCGACCTTCTTGAAGAAGGCGCGGATCGAGACGGCATTGGTGGTGTCGTCGGCGCCCTGGTCAATGACCTTGAGCACATCGTCCGGGCCAATGATCGAAGCGGTAACCTGGACGCCGCCGGTGCCCCAACCATAGGGCATCGGCATTTCGCGCGAGGCGAACGGCACCTGATAGCCAGGAATGGCGATGCCCTTGAGGATGGCGCGGCGGATCATCCGCTTGGTCTGTTCGTCAAGATAGGCGAAGTTGTAGGTGGCGATGTCGGTCATGGCGATCGCTTCCGCTCTGTGCTACCGAATTGAGTTCCAAGACACGGAAAAGGGGCTGGGCTCCGATGACCCCGACCGGATGGATGCGCCTCGGAATCCTGTTGCTGGTGTTCGTCGGGGTGGTTGCCTTTGTGCTTCGAAGAATGGTTCTTCCTGAGCCGAGGGAAGGCGCGCAAGGCGAGACCATTGGCGGCAGTAACGGTTACGGCGGATCCGGAGGCCATTCCCCAGACGGGGGAGGTCACGGTGGTGGAGCTAACTGAAGTCATTCCGCTGCCTGCCTCTTCTCTTCGCCCTTGCCGGCATTTTCGCGGGCGTCGTGCTCGGTGCGCATGCGGCGCACGAGGTCGAGCTCGGCCTGGAAGTCGACATAATGCGGCAGCTTCAGATGCTCGACGAAGCCGGTCGCCTGGACATTGTCGGAATGCGAGATGACGAACTCCTCGTCCTGCGCGGCGGCGATGACATCCTCGCCCAACTCCGAGGCGCGCAGCGCGCGGTCGCACAGCGCCATGGCCATCGCCTTGCGTTCGCTCTGGCCGAAGACGAGGCCGTAGCCGCGGGTGAATTGCGGCGGCGCCTTGGCCGAGCCCTTGAACTGGTTGACCATCTGGCATTCGGTGACGCGGATGCTGCCGAGCGGCACGGCAAAGGGCAGTTCCGGCACGTCCAGTTCCAGTTCGACCTCGCCGATGCGAACTTCGCCGACGAAGGGATGGTTGCGCGCATAGCCGCGTTGGGTGGAATAGCCGAGCGCCAGCAGAAACCCCTCGTCGCCGCGTGACAGCGCCTGCAGGCGGATGTCGCGCGCCATCGGGAATTCCAGCGGCTCGCGGGTGATGTCGCCGGGGACACGATCCCCAGGCATGTCGCCATCAGGCTCGATCAGGCCTTCGCGGGCGAGGATGGCCGAGACGCGCGGCATCGCTTCCGCCTCGCCGGCACGCTGTTCCGGCTCGGCGACTTCGCCGCCGGCGGCAAGCTCGGGATCGAGCAGCCGGTGGGTGTAGTCGAAAGTCGGGCCGAGCAGCTGCCCGCCGGGCAGGTCCTTGTAGGTCGCCGACACCCGCCGCTCGACCAGCATCGTGCCGGTGTCGATCGCCCTGGTGTAGCCGAAACGCGGCAGCGTGGTGCGATAGGCGCGAACCAGGAAGATCGCCTCGATCATGTCGCCGCGCGCCTGGACGATCGCCAATGCCGCCAGTTCCCTGTCGTAGAGCGAACCTTCGCTCATCACCCGGTCGACGCCGAGCGCCAGCTGCTCGACGATCTGGTCTAGACGAAGTGCCGGCACCGAACGGTCGCCGCGCCGGCGGTCGGCGAGCAATTTGTGAGCATTTCGAATGGCCGTCTCGCCACCCTTTACCGCCACATACATGCTACGCCTCCATGATCTTGATGCGCGTCGTGCGCGGCAGGCAGGCAATTGCGTCGAACGTGGCGAGGATGATATCGACGCCACGCGGAAAACGCTGGTTGTTCTGCTTCCATTGCTCGACGAAATGGCGCGGCATTTGCGCCGGCGCGATCGTCGCCGTCTTCTCGATGCCCGGGCCTTCGAGCAGCAGCGCAGCGCCGGAGACGAGATCGCCGACCTCGAGGATCAGCGTCGTGGAGCGATCGGGATAATCCTGGGTGCCTTGCGAAAACCCGTCGAGCGCCATCATCTCGGCCGGCGTGGCGATCAGCGCGAAATGCGCGTCGGCCGGGGTGTTGGCCAGCGGCGCGCCGGTATGGAAGCCAAGCCAGGATTTCACTGCCGCCGACCCCTGCAAAGCCGGGTCGAGCCAGAGCGGCGTGTCGTTGTCGCACAGCGTCAGCGCAACGGCGCCGGCGGTGGCCGACAGCGGCACCGGGGGGTGGGCAAGGGCCGGCAAGGGCTGGACGCTGCCCGGCCGCGCCATCGCGTCCATCACGGCACGGAATACGGTCTGGGCATTGAATACCGGATCGGCGAAGCCGCCTTCAATGGATTGAGTGGCGATATCCATCAGTCTTCTCCGCGCACCATGGTGAAGAAATCGACCTTGGTCGCCGCCGTCTCGGCGCGGAGCTGTTCACGCGCCTTGGCCAGTGCCGCCTGCAAGGGCGCAACGATCCTGGTCTCGACCTCATTGCGGTGGGCCGGGTCCTGCCACAGCGCATCGGCGATTGCCGCCAGCCTTGCCTTCTGCTTGTCGCGGCCGAGCGCGTAGCAGTGGCCGACATGGCCGGACGCAAGCCGCACCGTGGCACGGGTGACCGTCGCCTCGCCGACATTGAAGGGCGCGCCGCCGCCGCCGATGCGGCCGCGTACCGTAACCAGGCCGGTTTCGGGGCCACGCAGAAGTTCCGCTTCGCAAGGCAGGCCGGCTTCGTCCCAGAGGCGGACGATATCGTCGCCGGTCGATTGCGCCAGCGTTGCCATCACGGCCTTGCGCTCAGCCTGATCGCGCGCTTCCTGTCCTCGCATGGTTAACATTCCCTTGCATCGAAAATTTGTCTATTGATATAGACAATTATACAAATTATACCTATTATCTAATGCGTGTCTATGACGGGTGCATGACACGGGCCAAAAGATCGGCGCAAGGAATTGGGGCGGGAGATGATCGGACAAGCCAACAGCATCGAGCGGCGCAGCGGTGTCGCGCTGTGGCGGCAGATCGCCGATCAGATCCTGCATTCGATTGCCGTCGGCGATTTTCCCGAAAATGCGGCGCTGCCGCCGGAGATCGCGTTGGCCGGACGCCATGGCGTCAACCGCCACACGGTGCGCAGCGCTATCGCAGCGCTGGTGCAGGAGGGTGTGCTCAGGGCGGAGCAGGGGCGCGGCACCTTCGTGCTGTCGCGCAAGCGGCTGTCTTATCCGATCGGCGCCCGCACCCGCTTTTCCGAGGGATTGCAAGGACAGGCGTCCGAGCGGCATATCACCTTGCTCGCGTCATCGATCGAGCCGGCCAACCGTCGTGTCGCAGAGGGCTTAGGCCTTGCGACGGGGGCCGATGTGATACGCCTGGAAACGCGCGGCGAAGCCGATGGAATGCCGGTGTCCCGCGCGGCCGGCTGGTTCGATGCCAGGCGCTTTGCCGGCATCGATGCCGCCATGGCGGAAACCGGTTCGATCACCGCATCGCTGGCACGTTTCGGCATCGACGACTATCTCAGGCAATCTACCGTGCTGTCGGCGCGCCATGCCGATGCCGCCGACCTTGCGGACCTCGAGCTGCAGCCCGGCGCCATCGTGCTGGTGACGGTCGCCGTCAACGTCACGCCCGACGGTCAGCCGATACAGTTTTCGGAGTCGCGCTTCCCGGCCGAGCGGATCGAGCTCAAATTGTCGGCGCTCTGAGATGCGGCAGCCCTGGCATCATCCGACTTGAATGACGGCCTTGATCAGGCCGGACTTCTCATGCGCCCAGCGGGCGAGGTCGTGCGGCGTCTCGCCAAGCGTGGTGCGGTGGGTGACCAGCTTTGCCAGCGGCAGCGCGCCGTTGCGGATCGAGGCGGCGACATGGTCGAAATCGGCACGCAGGGCGTTGCGGCTGCCGATCACCATCATCTCGCGCTTGTGGAATTCGGGATCGGAAAAGGCGATGTCGTCCTTGACGACGCTGACCAGGACCAGCGCCCCGCCGTGCGCGACATGGGCGAAGGCCGACTGCACCGACCGGGTGTTGCCGGTGGCATCGAAAACCACGTCGAAGCCGTCGCCGCCGGTTGCTTCCCGCACCAGGTCGGCAGCGCCCCGCGAGCCGTCGAGGGTCGCGAAGCCGAGTTCGCTTTCGGCGAAACCCAGCCTCTCCGCACTCATGTCGAGCAGCGTCACGTCTAGCCCGGCGATGCGGGCGAACAGCGCCGTGCCGAGCCCGATCGGGCCTGCACCGATGACCAGTGTGCGCGCACCTGGATCAGCGAGCGAGCGCCGCACGGCATGGGCGCCGATCGCCAGGAATTCGACGGCGGCGGCATCGGCCAGCGACAGGCCGTTTGCCGGATAAAGATTTTGCGCCGGCACCAGGATCTGCTCGCACATGGCGCCGTCGCGGTGGACGCCGAGCACCTCGATCCTGACGCAGCAATTCGGCTTGCCTTGCCGGCAGGCGATGCATTTGCCGCAGGCGAGATAGGGATTGACGACCACCGCTTCGCCGACGGCGAGATCGACGTCCTCGCCAACCTCGATCACGGTGCCGGAAACCTCGTGGCCCATGATGCGGGGATAGGCGAGGAACGGGTGCTTGCCTTCGAAGATGTGATAGTCGGTGCCGCAGATGCCGACATGGCTGACGGCGACCAGCGCCCAGCCGGCGGGGGGCGCGCCGGGCTCCGGGCGGTCTTCGAGGACAAGTTCGCCGGGCGAGCGGCAGACGACGGCTTTCATGCTTCAATCCAGTCGGTTCATGGCACCGCCGGTCCTGCTGTCGCGAGGCCGGCGGTTGTTGGGAGGCGGTCTATTTGCCGCGGCGGCGCAGCCCGTCGAAATAGACGATGACGATGATCAGCACGCCGGTGATGATGCGCTGCCAGAAGGCGTTGACGTTGAGCAGATTGGCGCCGTTGTTGATGGTGGCAAGGATGAAGGCGCCGAGCAGCGGCCCGTGCACTGAGCCGACAGCGCCGAACAGCGAGGTGCCGCCGATCACCGAGGAGGCGATCGCCTGCAATTCCCAGCCCTCGGCCTGCGTCGGATTGCCGATGCCGATGCGCGAGGCAAGCAGCACGCCGACGAAGGCCGCACACAGGCCCGACAGCGTGTAGGCCATGTAGATGGTGCGCTGGACGTTGACGCCTGACAGGCGCGACGCCTCGGCGTTGGAGCCGACCGAGAACAGATAGCGGCCCCAGCGGCTGTGGTGCAGGAAGATGTAGGCTGGGATGCCGACCAGGATCACCATCCAGAACAGATTGGGGACGCCGGCGAAGGAACTGCGCGAGAACGTCTGGAAGGCGTCGTTGTTGATCGAGATCGAGTTGCCATTGGTCATCAACAGACCGATGCCGCGCAGCGAGGTCAGCGTTGCCAGGGTGATGATGAAGGGCGGCAGGCCCATCTTGACGATGCCGAACCCATGGAACATGCCGATGGCGACGCCGACCAGCAAGGTGATCAGGATGGCGAGGAAAACCGGTGTGCCGGCGTTGATCAGCATCGCGACGATGACGGTGGCGAAGCCGACCACGGCGCCGACGGAAAGGTCGATGCCGCCGGTGATGATGACGAAGGTCTGGCCGACCGCCAGGATGGCGATCATCGACCCTTGCCGCAACAGGTTGGAGATGTTGTTGGCGGAGGCGAAGCTCGGCGTCGCCACCGACAGGATGATCCATAAAAGAACCAGCAGCGCCAGCAGTGTCAGCCCGAACAGGGCGTTGTAGTTGCGTTTCGGCCTTTCGGCAGCGATCGCCTCGGTGCTCATATCCGTCCTCCCGGTTTTTCTTGTTTCTCGGCCAGCGCCTGGGTGAGGATCTCCTCGTGGTCAGCGGTACGAAAGCCGTGCGTGGCCACCAGCTTGCCGCGCCGGAACACGTGCAGCGTGTCCGCGAGTTCATAGACCTCGGGCAGGTAGGACGAGATCAGGATGATGCCGGCTCCCTTGGACAACAGCGCGCCGAACAGCCGGTAGATCTCGGCCTTGGTGCCGACGTCGACGCCGACAGTCGGCTCGTCGAAGATGAATAGCTTGGCGCCATGGGCGAGCCATTTGCCGATGACGATCTTCTGCTGGTTACCGCCGGACAGGCTGGAGGCCAGCGCGCCGCGCGTCGGCGTCTTGATGCGCAGGTCGGCGATCTGGCGATCGGCTTGCGCCTTTTCCTGCGCGCGCGAGATCAGCAGATTGCTCGAGATGCGCTTGTAGATCGGCAGATTGAGGTTGAGTCCGACCGGCAGGTTGAGGCAGAGGCCCTGGTCGCGGCGGCTTTCCGGGGCCAGCGCCATGCCGAGCCTGATCGCGTCATGTTCGGAATTGACCTTGACCTCCTTGCCCTCCCACAGGATCTGGCCGGCCGATTTGCGGTGCCGGCCATAGAGCGTGGTGACGAACTCGCTGCGCCCGGCGCCGATCAGGCCGTAGAGGCCGACGATCTCGCCGGCGCGGACGGACATCGAGACATTTTCGAAACCCTTGCCGGACAGGTTCCTGGTTTCGACGATGGTCGCGCCGGGGGTGAAATGCTCCTTGTGGTAGACCTGCTCGATCGAGCGGTTGATCATCATCTTGACCAGCTCGGCGTCATTGGTCTCGGCAATGTTCCTGGTGCCGACCAGCGTGCCGTCGCGCAGCACCGAGACGCGGTCGGCGAGCTCGAACACTTCTTCCATGCGATGGCTGATGTAGATGATGGTGACGCCTTCGCCCTTCAGCCGGCGGATCAGCGTGAACAGCTGGTCGGCCTCCTTGCGGGTAAGATAGGCGGTCGGCTCGTCGAAGATCAGGAATTTGGTGCCGCGCACCGTGGCGCGGGCGGCGGCGATCAACTGCTGCTGGCCGATGGTCAGGTCACCCAGCATGACATGCGCCGGCAGGTCGAAGCCGAGATCGTCGATGATCTTCTGCGCCTGCCTGACCATCGCCCGCTGCTGCAGGATGCCGAAGCGGGAATCCTCCTCGCCGAGGAACATGTTGGCGGCGACGGTGAGATGGCGGCATAGGACGACTTCCTGATGCACGGCATTGATGCCGAGCGCCATCGCCTCATGCGGCGTTGCCAATGCGGCAGGCTTGCCCTCCCAGATGACGTCGCCGGAGGTGCGCGGCATGACGCCGGTCAGAAGCTTGATCAGGGTGGATTTGCCGGCGCCGTTCTCGCCGACGATGGCGTGGATCTCGCCGGCCTTGAAGGCGAGGTCGACCGGCTTCAGCGCGTGGGTGCCGGGATAGCGCTTTTCCAGCCCGCGGAGTTCGAGGATGGTCCTGCCCGGTTCAAGCGTTGGGGCCGGATGGAGTTCCTGCGCCGTCGACATCATGACAATCCTCCCAGATTGGCCCCCAAAGATTGGCCTCGCGATTGGCACGAGTGGGATGTTTCCGGGGCGAAAAAGGCCCCGGAAACAGTTCACTTGCGGCTATGCTCAGTCGAGCTTCGGGTTGAGCAGCGCGTCGATCTTCGGATCCTTCATGTTGGCCTTGGTAACCAAATTGGCGCCGGTGTCGACATTGGCCTCGACCTTCTCGCCCTTCGAGGCGGCGAGCGCCGTCTTGATGCCGTCATAGCCCATCCGGTACGGATCCTGAACGACGAGCGCCGAGATGACGCCGTCGTTGAGGAACTTGATCAGCTTCTCGTCGCTGTCGAAACCGACAAGCCCGACCTTGCCGGCCAGACTGTTCTCGGCGATCGCCTGACCGACGCCCTGCGCCATGATCAGGTTGGAGGCGAAGATGCCCTTGAGGTTGGGGTTGGCGGTGATCAGGTCGGTGGCGATGTTGAGGCCGGTGGTGGCCTGGCCGTCGGCGTATTTGTCGGCGACCAGCTTGAGGCCCGGATATTTGGCGGCGAGCTGTTCCTTAAAACCCTGGGCGCGCTGTTCGAGCGAGCCGGCGCCCGGAAGAGCGGTGATCAGGGCGACGTCGCCCTCGACCTTGCCGCCATTGGCTTCGCCGATGGCTGCGGCAAGGCCGTCAGCGGCAACGCGGCCGCCCTGGATGTTGTCGGTGGTCAGGAACGAGGTGAAGGCCTTGGAGTCGGCGCCAGAGTCGATACCGATGATCTTGACCTTGGTGGCGGCCTCGTCGATCGGCTTGCCGAGCGCCTTGGCTTCGGTCGGCGCGATGACGACGGCGGCCGGGTTACCGGCGACGGCATTTTCGAGGATCGAGATCTGGCCGTTGACGTCGGTCTCGGCCTGGGCGCCGAGCTCCGGCACGTTGACGCCGAGATCCTTGCCGGCCTTGCGGGCGCCGGCCAGAACGATCTGCCAGTAGAAGGACGTGGTGTCCTTAACGATGATCGGAATGGTCGCGTCGGCCGCGGATGCCGGGGCCGAGTGCATCACGCCGGCAAGCATCGAGGCGGCTGCGAGTGCCACGAAGGCGCGGCGATTGAGAATGCTGGTCACGAATTTCATTAGGAGTCCTCCCTAAGTCGCCCGGTGAATGTTACGGAAGCTCCATTCGGATGGCGCGGCCCGAACGGAACTTTATCAATAAAAAACATTTACCGCATTTTGATAGTGCATCACCTCGGTCGGCGCAAGCGATGTTTGATGGCCGCTCGAATGGCTGGGTGGGAAAGCTTGCTCCCTCGGAACTCCGCTGCCAATCTCCTCCAATATGTCGCATGGAATATTAATTCCATCACTCAGTCAATATGGAATGTTCATTCTTTTTCGGGAGCGTTGGAACTGTGACGCCTGGCGATCACGTCCGGTGTTCGCGACCGTTTGCGCATGTCCGGCTTAGAGCGTCGCTCCGAGATGCCAAGGCACGAACTCGTTGTCGCCGTAGCCGAACTCTTCGCTCTTGGTCTTGCGGCCCGAAGCCGTCTCGACGATCAGTTCGAAGATCTCGCGGCCCATGCCGGCGATGGTCTTTTCGCCCGAGGCGATGACGCCGCAATTCACGTCCATGTCCTCTTCCATCGTGTGATACATGGTCGAGTTGCTGGCGACCTTGATCGACGGCGTCGGCCGGCAGCCGAAGCAGGAGCCGCGGCCTGTGGTGAAGACGATGACATTGGCGCCGCCCGCCACCTGGCCGGTGGCCGAGACCGGGTCGTAGCCGGGCGTGTCCATGAACACCAGCCCGTGCCCGGTGACCTTTTCGGCATAGCCGAAGACGCCGTTGAGCGGCGTCTGGCCGCCCTTGGCGACCGCGCCGAGCGACTTTTCCAGGATGGTGGTCAGGCCGCCGCGCTTGTTACCCGGTGAGGGATTGTTGTCGATCGATGCGCCATGCTTGGCGACGTGGTCTTCCCACCATTTCACATAACCGTCGAGCTTGGCGGCGATCTCGGGGGTTGCGGCGCGATAGGCGAGCAGGTGCTCGGCGCCGTAGATCTCCGTCGTCTCGGAGAGGATGCCGACACCGCCGACGCCGGCCAAAATGTCGACCGCGGCACCCAGCGCCGGATTGGCGGTGATGCCGGACATGCCGTCGGAGCCGCCGCATTGCAGGCCGACGACGATCTCGCTGACCGGGATCGGCTCACGCTGAAGCTTGCCGACCTCCTCGGCGATCTCGGCCAGCACGACCAACGCCTTCTCGACCGATTTGCGCGAGCCGCCGGCTTCCTGGATGTTGAAATGACGTTTTCCCGCGGCAACGCCCTTCTGGCCGTAGAGGGTGAGCTGGTTGACCTCGCAGCCGAGCCCGACCATCAGCACGCCGCCGAAATTCGGGTGACGGGCATAGCCGGCCAGCGTGCGATGCAGCACCATCATGCCGTCGCCGGTGGCGCTCATGCCGCAGCCCTGGCCGTGGACGATCGGGACGAAGCCGTCGATGCCGGGATATTGCGGCAAAAGCGTGCGGTTCGCGGCGTCGGCGATGGCATGGCAGACGGTGGCCGAGCAATTGACGCTGGCGAGAATGCCGATGAAATTGCGCGTGCCGGCGCGGCCATCGGCGCGGCGGTAGCCCATGAAGGTGCGGGCGCGATCGGCCTCGGTCGCATGCACAGCCTCGCTCGGCGGCACCACCGGCAAACGCCCGCTTTCGAAGACCAGATTGTGCGAATGGACATGCTCGCCGGGCGCGATGTCTTGCGTGGCGCGACCGATCGCCTGGGCGTATTTGACCACGGCCTCGCCGGCCGCAATCGGCTTGATCGCCACTTTGTGGCCCGGCTCGATCACTGCGGCGGCGACGGCGCCGCCCGGCAGCACGGTGCCGATCTCGATGCGGCCATTGGCGACCGCGACATTGTCGGCGGGAGACAGAAGAATGCTGTTTGCGGCGTTCACGGGAGCTTCCTGGGTGTGTTCCTGGGTGCGCGAGCGGATTGACACGCGGCTCTTAACATATAATGTCTTTTATCGTGAAAAAACATTTTTGCGTCAATTGTTTTTTCGCCAGAGCGCGACGCGTCTTTTGGATGCGAGAAGTAGGCTCTACAACCAAAACTAGCGTTGCGCATGATGTTTTCCGAAAAGGTACCGGTTTCATGCGCGAGAAACGCTTCACACTGGCCGCAAACGCAGATGCGCCACGGGGCAGGGGATGTCGAAGAGCAACAACGTTTACAAGGACGCCTATAATCGCGGTCTGAGGCTGCTCGACGAAACCAGGAGCCTGCCTTCGGAGCCGGAGCTGGGTACGCTGCTCGGCGTCAGCCGCACGACGGTCCGCACTATCCTTGCGCGCATGGAAGAAACCGGGCTGATCGACTGGAACAAGCGCAGCAAGACGGTCCTGCGCGAACCGCGACCGGACGATTTCTTCCCCGAGGAAGAAACCGACACGCTGGCCGAGATCATCGAGCGCTCCTTCATGCGGCGGCTGCTTGCCAGCGGTGCCGAAGCCGGCATGCAGATCAACGAGCTCGAACTGGCGCGCGAGATCGGCGTCGGCACCACCAGCGTGCGCGAATTCCTGATCCGCTTCTCGCGCTTCGGGCTGATCGAGAAGCGCCGCAACAGCCACTGGGTGCTGAAAGGCTTTACCCGCGCCTTCGCGCTGGAGCTGACCGAAATCCGCGAGATGTTCGAACTGCGCTCGGCCGCAGCCTTTGCCGCTCTGCCCGAGGACAGCCCGGTGTGGGCCGACCTCGACCGCCTGGAAGACGAGCATCACCGGCTGGAGCGCGAGATCGCCGTGCGCTTCAACGAATTCTCCGAGCTTGACGAGCGCTTTCACCGGCTGATCCATCGGGCGTCGCACAACCGCTTCATCGTCGATTTCTACGACGTCATCGCCATGATCTTCCACTACCACTACCAGTGGAACAAGGCGCAGGAGCGCGAGCGCAACGAAGTCGCGGTCCAGGAGCATCTCGCCTATATCGCCGCGCTCAAATCGCGCGATCTCGCCAAGGTCGACGCCGCCTGCCGCAAGCACCTGAAATCGGCCCGCCACACGCTGCTGACGTCCATTCCCGAGGGCAGGCAGCCGCAACGCGCGTGATTGTGTTGCGTTGCCGCAGCAACGTTTTGGCGATTTTCCGGCCGCCGGCTCCGTGCTAGAGAGCTGACGTTGCTGCGTGAAGAGGCTGGTTCTTGACCATACGCCGGAGACGATGGAGCATGCCGGTCGCGTTCGCCGCGGCGTGGCTTTTCGTGCTCCAGTCGATGTTCGGCGCGTTTGCTTCCGGCGGCGAGCCGAACGCCTCGCAATTCGATGCTTTCGGCAACACGATCTGCACCCATGACGGTGCGGCGCAACTCCCCGCCGGCGATCCGCATCAGCAGCACATGCCGGCTTGCTGCATGCTTGGCTGCAACCTCGTTTCGGCGGTCTACGCGCCGCTGGATGCAGCCGGGAGCCTGGCTCGCAGCCTTTCCGTCGAAACCATCGCCTTTATCCTGCCGGCCTTCCGGCATCGCGATTTCGCCCGCGCCCGCACTCCGTCCAATCCGCGCGCACCACCGGCGACGGCCTGATCCGTTCTGGTTCGCGCCGCGCAACGCTTTGCCGGCGCGTTTATCGACATCATTCGCGACCGGCCATCGGCGCGATCCCCTAAAGTCCACGGAGCAATCATGTCTCACTCTTTTCGCGCTGCCGCATCCAGCCGCAGGCGCTTCTCACTGGGTAGTTTCGAGCAGCGTCTCGGCGTCGCCCTCTGCGTTCTTGCCCTCCTGTTCGCCAGCGCCCAGACGGTGTTGGCGCACGAGTTCAAGCTTGGCGATCTCGAGATCGGGCACCCCTGGTCGCGGGCCACGCCAGCCGGCGCCAAGGTGGCCGGCGGCTACTTCACCATCACCAACACCGGCAGTGCGCCGGATCGCCTGCTGTCGATCACCTCCGACATTTCGGCCAAGGCCGAACTGCACGAGATGGGCGTCAGCAATGGCGTGATGACGATGCGGCCGGTCACCGGCGGCCTCGAAATCCCGGCTGGCGGCAAGGTCGCATTGGCGCCCAACGGCTATCATTTGATGTTCATGGATTTGAAGCGGCAGCCCAAGGAGGGCGAAATGTTCTCCGCCACGCTGACCTTCGAAAAAGCCGGGCCCGTGCAGATTGAATTCGCCGTGCAAGGCATCGGCAGCGCGCCGCCCCAGGACGACGACTGACTTGGCCGCTTCGAGAGGTAGCATCATGAAGAGATCTCTTTTGCCCGGCTGCGTGCTTCTTGTCCTCGGGACCAGCGCGGCCTTTGCCCACATCACGCTCGAAACGCCGGAGGCGGCGGTGGGCTCGACCTACAAGGCGGTTCTTCGGGTGCCGCATGGCTGCGAGGGCAAGGCGACGACCGCCGTGCGCGTGCAGATCCCGGAAGGGGTGCTTTCGGTCAAACCGATGCCGAAGCCGGGTTGGACGCTGCAGGTCAAGAACGGCAAATACGAGAAGTCCTATCAGCTCTACGGCCAGGCAGTGACCAGCGGCGTCAAGGAGATCGACTGGAGCGCCGGCAGCCTGCCGGACGAATTCTACGACGAATTCGTCTTTCGCGCGACACTGGCGGCGGATCTGCCGGCAGGCCAGATGCTGCATTTCCCGGTGGTGCAGGAATGTGACGGGGTTGCCGATCGCTGGATCGAAATTCCGGCGGCCGGGCAGGCTGAGGACGCGCTGGAATTTCCGGCGCCCGGCCTCAAGCTGCTGCCGAAGAAGTGATCCTTACGCGGCGCGCTCTATCCGAAAGAGCGCGCCGCTGTCTTTGTGGCGGTGACATGAGCGCGGCATCCATCCTGCGAACGGCCTGCACAACCGGCCGGCTTGCCATCGGCCTGCTGGCTGCGATTGTGCTGCTTGCCACCATTGCCGCGCCAAACGCTGCCTTCGCCCATGCGGCGCTGATCCAGGCCGAGCCGGCTGACGGTGCGGTGCTGGCGCAGAGCCCGTCGCAGATGTCGCTGACCTTCAGCGAGCCGGTTTCGCCGCTGGTGCTGACGCTGGTGCGGCCCGACGGGACGTCGATCCCGCTGAGCTCTTTCCGGCTCAGCGGCCAGACCGTCGAGATCGACAATCCGCAGGCGCTGACATCCGGCACGCATGTGCTGAGCTGGCGGGTGATTTCCGCCGACGGCCATCCGGTCGGCGGCTCGGTGCTGTTCTCGGTCGGTGCACCGAGTGCTGCGCCGGCCGCCTCCGAAGCTGTCGACCGGGAGCTTCGAACGGCGATCTGGATCGGCAAGGTTTTTCTATATATCGGCCTGTTCTTCGGCGTCGGCGGTGCCTTTGCGCTGGCCTGGCTGGCACAAGGCGGCCGATCCGGCCAGAACATGATCGTCGCCGCGATCCTGTGCGGGCTGGCCGCCGCAGTTTTGTCGCACGGCTTCCAGGGGCTGGATGCACTCGGCGCGCCGCTTGCCCGGCTGGCGCAGCCGGTCATCTGGCAGACGGGGCTTGGCACCAGCTTCGGCTGGACGGTGCTGATCGCGCTGATGGCGCTCGGCCTTGGCCTATTATCGCTGGTCGTGCCGCCCGCCGACGCAAAGCCGCTGGCCTTGGCCGGACTGGTTGGCGTCGGCGCAGCACTTGCCGCCAGCGGGCATGCCAGTGCCGCCGAGCCGCAATGGCTGACCCGGCCGATGGTGTTTCTGCACGCCACTGGTATCGCCGTCTGGGCCGGGGCGCTGGCGCCGCTCGGTCTTGCCTTGAAACGGCAGCCGGACAAAGCCGGGCCGTTGCTGCGCCGGTTTTCGCGAGCGATCCTTTTCGTCGTGGCCGTACTTGCGGCAGCCGGCATCGTGCTCGCCGTCATCCAGGTGCGAACGCCGTCGGCGCTGGTCCACACCGCTTATGGCCGGCTGCTGCTGCTCAAGCTGGCGCTGCTCGTCTTTCTGTTCACGCTCGCCGCCGTCAATCGCTTCAAGCTTACGGCCCCGGCCGAGGCAGGAAATACCGAGGTCCAGAGGCGGCTGGCCCGCTCGATCGCCATCGAGGTGTTGATCGTGGTCGCGATCTTCGGCGTTGCCTCCGGCTGGCGCTTCACGCCGCCGCCGCGCGCGCTGGCGATCGCCGCGGCACAGCCGGCGTCGGTGCATATCCACACACTGCAAGCGATGGCCGACCTCAGCATTGCGCCCGGCCATGCCGGGCTTGTTGCCGCTTCGATCTTCATCATGACCGGCGATTTCGGCCCGCTCGACGCCAAGCAGGTAACGCTGGTACTGTCAAAGCCCGATTCCGGCATCGAACCCATCAAGCGCCCGGCGACGAGGCTTGGCGACGGCACCTGGCGCGTCGACGATCTCGTCATTCCGGTCGCTGGCCGGTGGACGGCGCGGCTCGATATCCTGGTCTCGGATTTCGAGATGGTGAAGATAGAGGCGCCGATCGACATCAGGCCGGAGTGACGTGCTGATATTCAGGTGATGCCGGCCTGCAAATGGCGGTATCCTGCGCTTCTGGTGATCACGTACTTTGAGTACGCTCCGCTCCGGTTCTCGGAAACCACCTGTTGGGTCGCTTACGCGCCCGTCTTCGACCCCGGCTCGGCCTGACCTGCATCTCAACACGCCCCGGCTGCAAGACAATTCGGCGAGGCGGTTGACGCGGCCGCGAACCCCCGTCAATCATCGCCATCAAGAATGGGCGTCCAACCCAATCGCGGGCTCAAACCAACAAGATCCGAAAGCAGGGAAGAAACGATGGAAAAAGCCGAAATAGGCCTGATCGGCCTTGGCACGATGGGTTCCAACCTGGCGCTCAATATCGCCGAGAAGGGGCACCGCATCGCCGTCTTCAATCGTACCGCGGCGCGCACCGATGCCTTTGTCGAAAATGCCGGCGCGCTTCGGGATAGGATGGTGCCCTGCTACGGCCTCGAAGAACTGGCCGCCGCGATCCGGCCGCCGCGGCCGATCATCATCATGGTGCTGGCCGGCAAGCCGGTCGACGAGCAGATCGCGGCATTGCGCGGCGTGCTGTCGGCCAACGACATCGTCATCGACGCCGGCAATGCCAATTTCCGCGATACGATGCGGCGCTTCTCCGAGCTTACCGATTCGGGCCTGACCTTCATCGGCATGGGCGTGTCCGGCGGCGAGGAGGGCGCACGTCACGGTCCCTCTATCATGGTCGGCGGCACCGAAGAGTCCTGGAAGCGCGTCGAAAAGGTGCTGACCGCCATCTCGGCCAAGTTCAAGGGCGAGCCTTGCGCGGCGTGGCTTGGCACCGACGGCGCCGGCCATTTCGTCAAGACCATCCACAACGGCATCGAATATGCCGACATGCAGATGATCGCCGAGATCTACGGCATATTGCGCGACGGGCTCGGCATGGGGCCGAAAGAGATCGCCGAGGTGTTTTCCCAGTGGAACACGGGTCGGCTCAATTCGTACCTGATCGAGATCACCGCCAAGGTGCTGGCCGCCGACGATCCCAAGACCGGCAAACCGGTGGTCGACATCATCCTCGACCGCGCCGGCCAGAAAGGCACCGGCAAATGGTCGGTGATCGAGGCGCAGCAGCTCGGCATCCCGGCCACCGCGATCGAGGCGGCTGTGGCGGCACGCGTGCTGTCGTCGATCAAGGACGAGCGGCTTGCCGCCGAAAAGGTCTATGGCGGCGGCGTGAGCAAGATTTCCGGAGACAGGGACGCCCTGCTCGCCGATCTCGAGCTGGCTCTGTTTGCCGGCAAGATCGCCGCCTACGCGCAAGGATTCGCGGTGATGAGCGGCGCGTCGAAGGAATTCAACTGGAACCTGCCGATGCCGGTCATCGCCAAGATCTGGCGGGCCGGCTGCATCATCCGCTCGCAATTGCTGGATACGATGGCGGAGGCCTTCGGCGGCGGCGGCGCAGCCACCAACCTGTTGATGGCGCCGGCTTTCGTCTCATTGATGCAGGAGGCACATCCGTCGCTTCGCCGTGTCGTCGCAAGGGCGGCCGAAGCCGGCTCGCCGGTGCCGGCCCTGTCATCTGCACTTGCCTATTTCGACAGTTACCGGCAGGGCCGCGGCACTTCGAACCTGATCCAGGCGCAGCGCGATTTCTTCGGCGCGCACGGCTTCGAGCGCATCGATGGGCAGGGCGCTTTCCATGGTCCTTGGGGGAGCGGAGCGGGCGGTTAGCGCCTAATGTCGGCCCTGGAGGCAAAATTTGCCTCCGCCCGGAAGCGGACATCGCGTGTGACCATGCTGGAAGTCGTGGTCGCGCCGTAGCGGACCTACGGGGGGACAAGCGTAAACGTCTCATCTAAACCATTCCCGTTACATTCCGGTCCAGACGGACGAAGGTGCCCTTGGGTGCGCAATGAGCCAAGCAGATTGTATCCAGTCGACGCTAACCAGTCGTTGGAGCCCCACGCAAGGCGGCGAAACTCATTGGCCCAGCGTGTCCAGCGCCCTTTGCGCTGCGATCAGGTCGACGACCGGATATCTGGTTTCAAGTGCGTCGATCACGGATCGTAGGCGCGTCGCGGCCTCATGGACACGACCTTGAAGTGCCAGAACTGGTGCTAGTTGCGTTGCGGCGCGAAGCTCGAAGAGTGTCGCTTGCTGCCGACGGGCAGTAGCAATTGCTGTTTCGAATAGGTGCGCGGCGCCCGTCAGGTCACCTCTGCCTGCGGCGATCTGGCCACGAAGGCGAATGCATTCTGCTAGGTAGCTCGCCTCGTCCGTATCGAAAACGAGGGTATCGACATCATCAAGCATTTGCGATGCATTTTCGATGCGACCGGCCCGCAGGAGAAGATCACAAAGTTCGCATGTTTTCTCAGGGGTATGAAATACGACGCCCCGCCCACGCCAAAGAACCACACTCTCCCGGACGTCATCGATGCCGGCATCCAGTTCACCTAAATGCGAGCGGGCATGGCCACGCCACCTAATGCCGCTGCTTCGACGCGCCGCGTAGCCATGCCGATCGCAAATCTCGACGATCTTCGTAGCGGTCTCAAGTAGTTCCTCGTATTGACCGAATATAGCAAAAAATTCACACTGAGCGAGAAGATACCAGGCGAGGTCGAAGGGTTTCTCGAGCTGACCGGCAGTTCGAATCAGTTGCTCTTTTTGTTCGACGGCATGGTCAAAGAAGCCCAATATGATCAGCGAACCGCTAAGATACTCTTGGGCAGAGAGACGTTGATCCGCACCAGCGAACAAGATACGACGACTTGCTTCAACACGTTCAATCAGAGCTAAGGCCTTGCGTAGGGCCTCCGCTGCCAGCGGTTGTTCTCCCCGGTTGTAGTGAGCAATCCCCTTTGCCGCCCAAAGTGCACTCAAATAGGCCGCTGGAACAAGATTGGCATCGTTTGCGAGCTGCTCTTCGGCCAGGGTCAGGTAATCCTGATTGCGCCCAGTGGCATAAAAAAATGGAGCGAGTGAAAGCGCAACGTCACATTGCAATTCGACCAATGCAGTGTTCGCAGCGGCGAGACGTGCATCTTCAAGCGTCTTCCCAAGGCGCTCAGAATGATACCCTTCAGCCTGCATCAAGGCATTGGCCATCGCAAGGTGGAGACGTGTCATCCGTTCGGAGCCGCCGAACACATCGCCAAGTCTCCTGCTGCAGTCAATAGCACTGGTAAAGTGCGACACGGCTTCTCTAGTGGCAGCTCTGGCCACGGCGGCCCTTCCCGCCTTTTGCCAGTGATCGAGCGCGCCCGCCCAATCCCCACCTTCCTGAAGGTGGTGCGCGAGGAGCTCGGGTTGCGCTTCAGTGATTTCGGTCCACTTTTCCTCCAACACATCTGCGACACGCTTATGTATCTCCTGGCGCTTGGCGCGCAGCAGCGTGCCATACGCTGCGTCCTGAACCAGCGCATGCTTGAAGAGGTAAGTGGCCAGTGGCCGCGTCCCGCGGCAAAACACCAGACCGGCGCCGACGAGCTGATCCAGTGCGCCATTTAGCTCAGCGGCATTTCGCTGTGCGACCGCTGCCAGCAATTCGTGGGAGAACTCCCGACCGAGAACCCCGCCGACCTGTGCGACCTCCATAACGGCTGAGCCGAGGCGATCGAGCCGCGCCATCAACGAGGCATGCAGCGTGGCGGGTACGTTCAACGCCGTCGTAGCGGCTCTTGAGAGCACTGTCCTGGTGTTGCCGCCCTCCAACACCGCCTTGGTCAGTTCCTCGACGAACAGTGGCACCCCATCAGTGCGCTCGATGATCTCCGCAACAACGTCGCTTGGCAGCTCCCCTGTGCCGACGACCCGCTGGACCAGCGCGGCGCCTTCACGACGGTCGAGCCGGTTGAGGACAAGAACCGTGACGTGCGCCTGCCCGGTCCACGGCGGTCGAAACTCGGGGCGGAACGTGAGGAGAAGCAGCACTGGCAGGAGCGGCACCCGCTCGATTACAAGGTCGAGCAGCTCGCGCGAGCTGGGGTCGATCCAGTGCACATCCTCGAAGAGCATCAGCACCGGACCTTGTCGCGCCAGGTCTTCGAGCTGCCGGAGCAGTGCATCGAAGGTTTTCTCTTTCTTACGCTGGGGCGTCAGTTGGAGTGGCGGGAAGCGACCTTCGGTCGGCAACGACAGCAGCTCGGCCAGCAGCGCCCCGTCCTCCGGCGAGGCCGCGGCAAGCAGGGCCGCAAGCTTATCCAGCTTCCTCTCAGGCGGGTCGTCGCGCTCCAACCCAGCGGCACGTTCTAGCTGCGCAATGGTCGGGTGGAGCGCGCTGTCTTGACGGTGCGGCGAACAGAAATAGCGCAAGCGGGTGTGTGGCTCATTCTGGATCCGCTCCTGCAAGGTGACGGTGAGGCGCGACTTTCCGATGCCGGGCTCGCCTGAGAGCAGCACCACACGACCTTCACCACTCTTCGCACGATGCCAGTGGCGCTGCAGCAGGTCGACCTCCTCCTCACGCCCGACCAGCGGCGTGGGCGTCGTCCCATGCAGCGCCTCGAACCGGCTTTCGACAGCGCTCTCACGAAACACTCGATAGGGATGGATCGGCTCCGGAAAGCCTTTCACCTCGACGGCGCCAAGATCGCGATATTCGAAAAGATCGCCGACCAGTTGCCGCGTTTGCGGCCCGATCACGACCGTGCCGGGTTCGGCAAGAGCTTGTAGGCGGGCGGCGAGGTTCGGGGTCTCGCCCACGACGCCGCGCTCTTGACCTTCGCCAGCGGTGATCAGATCGCCTACGATAACCTGTCCGGTGCCGATGCCGATACGAACCCGCAATGGCTCGGGCTCTGGCAGTCGCCTAACGGCATTAACGAGAGCAAGGCCCGCGCGCACCGCCTGCTCGGCGGCGTTCTCGTGCGCCTGCGGGTAGCCGAAATACACCAAAACTCCGTCGCCCATATACTTGGCGACAAAGCCGCCGAAGTTGGTGACCGTATCGGCGACACAGCGGTGATACGCTCCGATGGTCTCACGCAGGTCTTCGGGATCCAGACGCGTCGCCAGCGCCGTCGAGCCGACGAGGTCCACGAACATTACGGTCAGCTGTCGACGCTCCGCGCTTGGCTCCCGGGTGCGGCTCTGAGCCGCAATGTCATCGGTGCTCGCGTCGCGATGGCTTGACGACGGCCCCAGCCCCGCTACCGCCTTGCGGAATCGCTTGCGATGACCGAGGAGCATACCGAGCTTCTCAAGGTCGGCATCGGTCAGCTCCGGCAGGACTTCCGCGTCAATCGCGTTGTCGCGAAATGCCTGCTCGTATTGCTGGAGGCCGAGGCCTCGCAACCAAGCGGCAACGTCCACACCAGCTCTCCTAAGAATTCGGTTCCCTCAGCCGCGATATTAACTCAGATGCCAGGGAAATGCTGTAGACTCGGATTTATGTCGAAGCTGGAGGTCCCTCTCGAAGAATTGGGGCTTGGAGCCCGACATGGTTGCCGAGGCGGTGATGGCTTTGGCGGCAAAGCGGACGATACGCTCCTAGTGATCAAGCATCCGCCTCGGGTCAGGTCACGACGATGTTCGCGACGACCTGAATGTCGGCTCTCTTGTATCCCAGCCTCGAGGCCGCCAGTCCGCTTCCGGCCCCCAAGGCTGCCAGTCAGCAGCGCGCATTTTGCAGCCAAGTGGAATCACTTGGCGTCGCACAAATGCGGCTAAGACAAATAGATGGAGCCCAGTTCAATTTGAACGTATCCCGCTCTAGTCGGGACGGCGATAGGCCTGCACTTCGCCCGGCTCGCTCAGGCTTTGCAGGGTGCCGGGTGCGGCGCCGCCGATCCAGCCCAGCACCGAGCGGGCGAGTTCGGCGCCGGCCAGTCGGAAGTTCTCGTTGACGACCAGCAATTCGCTGCGAAACAGGTGCAGAAGCTCCGACGATTGTTTGGACACCACATCGACATCGCGGCCAAGCTTGAGGCCGGCGTCTTCGATGCCGGCGACGATGGCGAGCGTCGCGGCGGCGGCGCTGCTGATGAAACCGTCCGGGCGGCTTTCGCGGCGCATCAGCTGCGCGGTCCGCATTCTGATCTGCTCGATCGAATGATCGATCGAAACGGTGTTGAACGGAATCTCGCTGGCGCCGACCTCGCTCAGCGCATCGGCAAAGCCGGCGAGCGTGTGGCCGTGATAGGTCAGCTCGACCGGCGGCGCCAACAGAGCCAGGCGGCGGCGGCCGAGGCCGGCCAGATGGCGCACTGCCTCGGCTGCGAAAGCGTAATTGTCGAAATCATGGTAGGGATGGATCAGCCCCATATCGGTGCGGCCATGCGTGGCAAAGGGGATGCCGCGCTCCAGCATATAACGGGCCCTCGGATCGTTCGGCTGCGTGCGCGAAATGATGACGCCGTCGGCTGAACCGGTTTCCACGAGGTAGCGGATCGGGTCGAGCGGATCCTGCGAGCGCGAGTAGGGTGTCACGATCAAATGGTAGGGCGTGTCGGCAATGACTTCGGAAACGCCGTAGATGATATCCGAGACAAAGCTCATAATCTCGTGCTCGGTGTTGAGCACCAGGCTGATGACATTGGTCTTGCCGGTGCGCAGGCGGACGCCGGCACGGTTGGGCCGATAACCGATCTGCTTGGCGACAAGCTGGACGCGCCGCCTGGTCTCGGCGCCGATCTCGGGCGCATCCTTCAGCGCGCGCGACACGGTGGTGACGCCCAGCCCGGTCATGAAGGCGAGCGTCTTCAGTGTCGGCCGGCCCTGGCCCGACGCTTCGTCGGCCTTCTCTTTTTGATGCCTGTTCATTCATCCCGCCCCGTCAGGCGCATAACAGTTGCCGGACAGGCCGGCAATCGGCCGGCCGCGGGTTCGCCGCGGGCCCTCACCGAATGAAACCGCTATATACTGAAACGTTACAGATTGTCACGACCATCGCCATATCACTGGTGACAGATGCAGAACGAGCGGTGCTGCAGTCGGTGCAAAACCGTGATTGGAACGGGCTTTTCCGATTTTTTGGCGTCGCAGCATTCCATTTTGCAGTGCAACCCCTCTTGTTGCGATGCGGTAGGCCGACGAGCCGCGCGATTTTATTCGCGCTTCGAAAAAACTTGATGCCACCTTCGCCTGAGGGGTTGCGCGCCTCAAGCAATTGCCGTATCGAAAATCTGTAACGTTTCAGATTCTGGGAGGAACGAAATGCGATACCAACTCATGACTGCTGCGCTGGCTGCGACGGTCGCGCTGCAATTTGCCGGCCCGGCGGCCGCGACGGATCTGGAAGTCACCCATTGGTGGACCTCCGGCGGCGAGGCGGCAGCGGTCGCCGAACTCGCCAAGGCTTTCGACGCAACCGGCAATCACTGGGTTGACGGCGCCATCGCCGGCTCCGGCGGCACGGCGCGGCCGATCATGATCAGCCGCATCACCGGCGGCGACCCGATGGGCGCGACCCAGTTCAATCACGGCCGGCAGGCGGAAGAATTGGTGCAGGCCGGGCTGATGCGCGACCTCACCGATCTCGCCACCAAGGAAAAGTGGACGGAAATCGTGCAGCCGAAGAGCCTGCTCGACGGCTGTACCCTCGACGGCAAGATCTATTGCGTGCCGGTCAACATCCACTCCTGGCAGTGGCTGTGGCTGTCGAACGCGGCCTTCGAAAAAGCCGGCGTGCCGGTGCCGAAGAACTGGAATGAATATGTCGCTGCGGCGCCCGCGCTTGAAAAGGCAGGCATCCAGCCGCTAGCGGTCGGCGGCCAGCCCTGGCAGGCCTCCGGCGCTTTCGACGTGCTGCTTGCGGCGGTCGGCGGCACCGACGCCTTCCTCAAGGTCTACAAGGACAAGGACGCGGAATTCGCCGCCGGGCCCGAGGTCGCCAAGGTCTTCAAGGCCGCGGACGATGCCCGCAAGATGGCCAAGAACACCAATGTGCAGGACTGGAACCAGGCCACCAATCTGGTCATCACCGGCAAGGCGGGCGGCCAGATCATGGGTGACTGGGCGCAGGGCGAGTTCCAGGTTGCCGGCCAGACCGCCGGCAAGGACTATACTTGCCTTCCGGGCCTCGGTCTCAACGAGGTCATCGCCACCGGCGGCGACGCTTTCTACTTCCCGCTGCTGAAGGATCCCGAAAGATCGAAGGCACAGGAAGTGCTGGCCCACACGCTGCTCGATCCCAAGACGCAGGTCGCCTTCAATCTCAAGAAAGGCTCGCTGCCGGTGCGCGGCGACGTCGACCTCAAGGCGGCGAACGACTGCATGAAGAAGGGGCTCGAAATTCTCGCCAAGGGCAATGTCATGCCGTGGACCGACCAGCTGCTTTCGCAGGATACGCAGAAGCAGAAGGAGGATCTTTTCTCCGAGTTCTTCGCCAAGCAGGACATGACCGTGGAAGATGCGCAGAAGCGCTTCGCCGCCATTGTCGGTTCGGCCGATTGAGCGATCGACCGACCGCCTCACTCCCGCCCCTGCAAACGCAGGGTCGGGAGCTCGGGTCAAGGCCTCTTGACCCTCCGGCCCTTACCCGATCCAGCGCGGCTGTGCAGATGAGCAAGAGCGAACGCCCTAGCCAACTCTTTCGCAACCTCAATGCGAAGATCGCCTCGATCCCAATGATCCTCACCGCGCTGGTGATCTTTGTCGGCGGCAGCGCGTGGACGGTGCTTTATTCCTTCACCAGTTCGAAGCTCCTGCCACGGCTGAATTTCGTCGGGCTCGACCAGTACTACCGGCTGTGGTCGGTGCCGCGCTGGCTGGTCTCGATCGAGAACCTGCTGATCTACGGCGTGCTGTCGCTGCTGTTCTCGCTGGTGATCGGCTTCCTGCTTGCCGCCCTGCTCGACCAGAAGATCCGGTTCGAGGACACGTTCCGGACCATTTTCCTCTATCCCTTCGCCCTCTCCTTCATCGTCACCGGCCTCGTCTGGCAGTGGTTGCTCAACCCCGAGTTCGGGATCCAGGCAGTGGTGCGCAGCCTCGGCTGGACGAGCTTCAGCTTCAATCCGCTCTATGATTCCAGCATCGTCATCTACGGCATATTGATCGCCGCTCTCTGGCAGGGCACCGGGCTCATCATGTGCCTGATGCTGGCCGGCCTGCGCGGGATCGACGAGGATATCTGGAAGGCAGCGCGGGTCGACGGGATACCGACCTGGAAGACCTATCTGTTCATCATCATACCGATGATGCGGCCGGTCTTCATCACCACGCTCGTCATCATCGCTGCCGGTATAGTCAAGATCTATGACCTGGTTGTCGCCCAGACCAGCGGCGGGCCCGGCATCGCCTCCGAAGTCCCGGCCAAATATGTCTATGACTACATGTTCTTCGCCCAGAACCTCGGTCAGGGGTTCGCCGCCTCGACCATGATGCTGCTGTCGGTGATCATCGTCATCGTGCCGTGGGCCTATCTTGAGTTTGGAGGCAAGAAGCGTGTCTGACCATACCGTTTCCTTGCCGGCCGGCCCCGGCACGCTCGAAGCGTACGGGCCGAGCGGGCCGAAGCCGCGGCATATGTTCTCGCGCCGCAACATCTTCCTCTACGGCACGCTCATCGTGGTGGCGCTCTACTATCTTTTGCCGCTCTATGTGATGGTGGTGACATCGCTCAAAGGCATGCCCGAGATACGCCTCGGCAACATCTTCTCGCCGCCGATGGAGATCACCTTCGAGCCGTGGGTCAAGGCCTGGTCGAGCGCCTGCACCGGGCTCAACTGCGACGGGCTGTCGCGTGGCTTCTGGAATTCGGTGCGCATCACGATCCCGTCGGTGATCCTGTCGATCGCGCTCGCCTCGGTGAACGGCTATGCGCTTGCCAACTGGCGCTTCAAAGGTGCCGACACCTTCTTCATCATCCTGATCGTCGGCGCCTTCATCCCCTATCAGGTGATGATCTATCCGATCGTCATCATCCTGCGCGAAGTCGGCCTTTACGGCAGCCTCAGCGGCCTGGTGATCGTCCATTCCATCTTCGGCATGCCGATCCTCACACTGTTGTTCCGCAACTACTTTACCTCCATGCCGGAGGAGCTGTTCCGGGCAGCGCGTGTCGATGGCGCCGGCTTCTGGGGCATTTATTTCCGCATCATGCTGCCGATGTCGCTGCCGATCTTTGTCGTCGCCATCATCCTGCAGGTGACCGGCATCTGGAACGACTTCCTGTTCGGCGTCGTCTACACCCGCCCCGACACCTATCCGATGACGGTGCAGCTCAACAACATCGTCAACTCGGTGCAAGGCGTGAAGGAATACAACGTCAACATGGCAGCCACCATCCTGACCGGCCTGGTGCCGCTGATCGTCTATTTCCTGTCCGGAAAATTGTTTGTGCGCGGCATCGCCGCCGGCGCGGTGAAAGGATGATGGCGATGAACGCAAACGGCAGCATTGCGGCAAACGGCACCAGCGTCTCGATCCAGAACCTGTCGCTGAATTTCGGTGCAATATCGGTGCTGCAGACGCTCAACCTCGATGTCGCCGAAGGCGAGTTCATCGTGCTGCTCGGCCCGTCCGGCTGCGGCAAGTCGACCTTGCTCAACTGCATCGCCGGGCTGCTCGACGTTTCCGAAGGCCGCATCTTCATCAAGGGCAAGAACGTCACCTGGGAAGAGCCCAAGGATCGCGGCATCGGCATGGTGTTCCAGTCCTACGCGCTCTATCCGCAGATGACGGTGGAGAAGAACCTGTCGTTCGGGCTGCGCGTTGCCGGCCTCGCCAAGGACGAGATCGCCAAGCGCATCGCCCGGGCCGCCGAGATCCTGCAGATCGAACCGCTTTTGCATCGCAAGCCGGCGGCGCTGTCCGGCGGCCAGCGCCAGCGCGTGGCGATCGGGCGCGCACTTGTGCGTGACGTCGATGTCTTTCTGTTCGACGAGCCGCTCTCCAATCTCGACGCCAAGCTGCGCGCGGAATTGCGCGTCGAAATCAAGCTGCTGCATCGCAAGCTCGAGAACACCATGATCTACGTCACCCACGACCAGATCGAGGCGATGACGCTGGCCGACCGTATCGCCGTGATGAAGGGCGGCGTCATCCAGCAGCTCGATGCGCCGCAGACCATCTATAACCGGCCGGTCAACCGGTTTGTCGCCGGCTTCCTCGGCTCGCCGGCAATGAACTTCCTCGACGGCAGACTGGAGCAAGCGGCAGGCGACTGGCACTTCGTCGCCGAGGATGTGCGGATACCGCTTGCCACCTATGCTTTCGAGAAGGACCCGGTGCCAGGGCCGGCCGTGTTCGGCATCCGCCCCGAGCACGTGGCGTTCAACAGCGGCACGGGATGGCCGTTCGCAGCCACGGCAAATGTCGAGGTCGTCGAGCCCATGGGTTCCGACACGCTGGTCTGGCTGAAGCTCGCCGGCCAGAATTTCACGGTGCGGGTGACAGCCGAGCGCACGCCAAACAACGCCGAGGCGGTCGGCATCGGTTTTGACCCGATGCGCGCCTCGCTTTTCGACGCCGCCACAGGTAACCGCCTCTAGAGCATGATTAGCCTCCCAAGACTCTTCCACTCCCCCAAGACTCATCCCCCCAAAACTAACCATC
The DNA here is from genome assembly GCF_040323975.1 of Mesorhizobium sp. M0019. Classification (NCBI taxonomy): domain Bacteria; kingdom Pseudomonadati; phylum Pseudomonadota; class Alphaproteobacteria; order Hyphomicrobiales; family Phyllobacteriaceae; genus Mesorhizobium; species Mesorhizobium sp. M0019. The sequence continues at coordinate 65,843 of NZ_JAMYVK010000017.1, forward strand.
CACAAGAAAACGGACAGAGACGATGAACTGGTCATTCCAACTTTACAGCGCCCGCAATTTCCAGCCCTGGGAGGGCGTGCTCAAGATGCTGGGGGAGCTTGGTTACAGCCAAGTCGAAGGGTTCGGCGGCGTCTATGACGATCCCAAGGCGTTCCGTGCCGAGCTCGACAAGAACGGGCTCGCCATGCCGACCGGGCATTTCTCGATCGACGCGCTCGAGACGGATTTCGACGGCGTGCGCAGGACGGCCGAGGCGCTCGGCATCACGCTGCTCATCTGCCCGTTCCTGAACGCCGAGTTCAGGCCGGCCGACACAGCCGGCTGGCGCGGCTTCGGCGAACGCCTGGCCAAGGTCGGCGAGACGGCCAGGAAAGCCGGCTATGGCTTTGCCTGGCACAACCATGATTTCGAGTTCAAGGCGCTTGCCGACGGCTCGGTGCCGCAGGACCATATCCTGTCCTCCGCGCCCGACATCGGCTGGGAGATGGACGTCGCCTGGGTGGTGCGCGGCGGCGTCGATCCGCTGCCCTGGATCGAGAAGCACGGCAAGCGCATCGTCGCCGTCCATGTCAAGGACTTGGCCAAGCCGGGCGAGGGCCTCGACGAGGACGGCTGGTCGGATGTCGGCCACGGCACCATCGACTGGCCCGGCCTGATCAAGGCGCTACGCGCCAAAAGCGCCGCAAAATACTACGTCATGGAACAGGACAATCCCAACGATATCGAGCGCTTCGCCCGCCGCTCGATCGCAGCCGCCAAGACCTATTAGGAGCACACCAGCATGGCAACAAAACTTGGCATCGGCGTCATCGGCTGCGGCAACATCTCTAAGGCGTATTTCTCGCTGGCGCCGCTGTTTCGCGGCATCGAGATGCGCGCCTGCGCCGACATCAACATGGAAGCGGCGAAAGCGCGGGCAAAAGAGTTCAAGCTGCGCGCCGAGACCGTCGAGGGGCTGCTCAAGGCCGACGATATCGACATCATCGTCAACCTGACCATTCCGGCGGTGCATTACGAGGTGTCGAAGCAGATCCTCGATGCCGGCAAGCACGTCTATTCGGAGAAGCCCTTCGTGCTGTCGGTCAAGGAAGGGCTCGACCTGAAAAAACGGGCGGAAAGCAAGGGGCTGCGCATCGGTTCGGCCCCCGACACCTTCCTCGGCGGCGCGCACCAGCTTGTCCGCGACCTGATCGACACCGGCAGGCTCGGCAGGATCACCAGCGGCACCTGTCATGTGATGAGCCATGGCATGGAGCATTGGCACCCCAATCCGGACTTCTTCTTCCAGCCGGGCGCCGGGCCGGTGCTCGATATCGGACCGTATTACATCACCAACCTGATCCAGCTGATCGGGCCGGTGAAGCAGGTCGCCGCCTTCGCTTCGATCCCGATGACGGAACGCATCATCAGCTCGAAGCCGCGCGCCGGCGAAAAGATCCCGGTCTCCACGCCGACGACGATCCACGGCGTGCTGGAATTCGAGAACGGCGCCATGGTGACGCTCAACACCAGCTGGGATGTCTGGAGCCATGGCCACGCGCCGATGGAACTCTATGGCGAGGCGGGCACGGTGTTCGTGCCGGATCCGAACTTCTTCGGCGGCGAAGTGCGCTACACCGAAGCCGCCAAACCGGTGAAGAAGCTGCCGAAATGGCCGCATCCGTTCGGCGTGCCCAACGAGATGCATTCGCAAGGCATGATGGCCAACTACCGCACCGCCGGCCTTGCCGACATGGCGATAGCGATTACCGAAGGCAGGCCGCACCGCTGCTCGATGGAACTGGCGCTGCATGCCGTCGACGTCATGACCGGCCTGTTGCGCTCGGGCGAGACCGGAAAGTTCGTTGCCATGCAGACCAGCTGCGAGCGGCCCGCGGCACTCGGCGTCAAGGCGGCGAAGGAGCTGCTGGCGAAGAAGAAAACGAAGTAGGCGGCGCACCTCCCAAGGACCGCAACAGCCTCTCCCCGTTTGCGCGGGGAGAGGCTAAGGGTGAGGCTGGAGCCGACTTGCCCGTCATCGCGTCGGCAGCCGTCGGGCGCGTTTCGATATGAGATATGAGGATTTCCCATGCCCTATGTCCCCGCCGAGAACCGCTACAAAAAGATGATCTACAATCGCTGCGGGCGCTCCGGCTTGAAGCTGCCGGCGATCTCGCTTGGGCTGTGGCACAATTTCGGCGACGACACGCCGCATAGAACCAAGCAGGCGATTACGCGCAAGGCCTTCGACCTCGGCATCACGCATTTCGACCTCGCCAACAATTACGGCCCGCCGCCCGGCTCGGCGGAGCGGGCGTTCGGCGAGATCCTGCGGAAGGACTTTGCCGGCTATCGCGACGAGCTGATCATCTCGACCAAGGCCGGCTACGAAATGTGGGCAGGGCCTTATGGAGAATGGGGCGGCCGCAAATATGTGCTGGCCAGCCTCGACCAGAGCCTGAAGCGGATGGGGCTCGACTATGTCGACATCTTCTATTCGCACCGCTTCGACCCTGACACCCCGCTGGAGGAGACGATGGGCGCGCTCGATCATGCGGTGCGCTCGGGCAAGGCGCTCTATGCCGGCATTTCCTCCTACAATTCCCAGCGAACACGCGAGGCCGCCGACATATTGAAGCAGCTCGGCACGCCTTGCGTGATCCATCAGCCGAGCTATTCGATGCTCAACCGCTGGGTCGAGGATGATGGCCTGCTCGATACGCTGGAGGGGCTTGGTGTCGGCTCGATCGTGTTCTCGCCGCTGGCGCAAGGCATGCTGACCGACAAATATCTCGGCGGCATCCCCGATGGCAGCCGCGCCAGCCAGGGCAAGTCGCTGCGCCCGGCATTCATCAACGACAAGTCCGTCGCCAATATCGAGGCGCTGAACGTCATCGCCCGTCGCCGCGGCCAGACGCTGGCGCAGATGGCGCTGGCCTGGGTGCTTCGCCGGGGCAGGGTGACGTCGGCGCTGATCGGCGCCAGCCGGCCGGAACAGGTCGAGGATTGCGTCGGCGCGCTTGAGGCGCTCGACTTCAGCGATGCCGAGCTCGCCGAGATCGACACCTTTGCCCGCGAGTCGGACATCAATCTCTGGGCGGCATCGGCCGAGCGCAAGGGGCCGCCGAGGAAGTAGGCGATGACGGCATCCGGTGGCCGAAGGGCGACGGCTTCCGGGACGCTGAGCATAGAATGGCCGGGCAGCTGGATGGGTATTGCAAGAAGGTCGTTTCGTCCGATTCGGGGTTAGGCGATGAATCAGGAAATCCGGCTTTTTGGCGCTATTGCGGTCCGCCCCGCCATCCTAGCTCTCATACCCCGGTTCGAAACCGCCACGGGATTCACAGTTGCGGTCAGGTGGGAGCTCAATCCGACAGTAAAGAAGCAGATTGAGGCTGGGGAAGCTTTTGACCTCGTCATCACCAATCCGAACCTGGTTCAGGATCTGGCCGCCTTGGGAAAGGTCAAGGCGGGGAGCCAGGTAGCGTTCGGCCGGATAGCAATGGGGGTGGCGGCCAAAGCTGGCAGTCGACCGCTCGACATCGGGTCCGTGGAAGCATTCGAACAGGCGTTGAAGAGCGCCAGATCGATCGCCTACGCCAGTGAAGGAACCAGCAGTGGCTACTTCTCCGGTTTGCTGGAACGTTTGGGGATAGCGGATGAGGTGAAGCCCAAGCTGGTGGCCATACCAGGAGGGCAGACAGCGCCGGCCGTGGGACGTGGGGAAGCCGAGTTGGGGGTCGTTCCCGTGACTTCGATTCTCGCGGCCGCTCCCGAGGTCATGCTTGTCGGTCGGTTTCCGGAAGAACTCCAGAGTTACGTTGACTTCGCCATTGGCATCAGCGCCGATTCAACGGACGCAGAAGCTGCCAAGCAGCTGTCGGAATTTCTGATGTCGGCAGCCGTTGATGACATCCTGGCGGCAAAGGGTGTCGAGCGCCGCTAAAAGCGTGCTTGATAAGCAGCGCTGGGAATCCCCTTCTCAAACACGCTCTAACCTTCGGCTGCCTTGAGGTTCCGCGCGGCTTCCTCGAGCGTCGCTCTGTCGTTGCCAAGCCTGTCGATCAGCTCTTGCGCCTGATCACCGGTTATCCCGGTGCGCATCGCCAGTGCCTCGACCGTCAGAACGTCGGAACTGGCGATCGTTCCAGTGGGACCGTGCTCGGCCGCGCCATCATCTGCCGGCACCGTTGTCGCGTCGTCGAGGTCAAGCTCATGTTTCGCCTGCTGCCAATGACGCTCATGTGCGCCGTGCGGGCGGCCCTCGCGCACCCAGATTTCATAGGCTCGCTGCCGAATTTTTTCATGCCGATCGTCGTCCATGGCGGTTCCTCCCTTGTGGCGTTTTCACCAACGCGGGGAGCGCCGGAACGATCCGATGTTGATGCCGAATTCGCAGACATGCCGGACAAAAGCCGGTTTCTCACCGAACAAACACCGGACATACGCGTTTTGCGGAGGAACCTGCACAGTGGGCCGGCCGTTGAGCCGAGCCTGAGCAAAGGAGATTACAATGGCCGACGAACCGAACGAATCCGCAGCACCGAAGATGACTCAACGTGAAGCTCAGGAAGCCCTGGAGAAGCAGGTCGCGCAGCTGAGGCGCGAGATCAACAAGATCAACCGAACCTTGGCCGAACGCGCGGAAGAGGCGATTGAGGACGCCGGCGATTGGTATGGCAACGCTGCTGAGCGCGCCTCGCGGACGGCACAAGCCCTGCGCAACAGGGCGCAGACAGTGTCCGGGGTTGTCCAGGAGAATCCCGGCACAATATCGTCCGCCTTCATACTCGGAGCGGCCGTAGGGGCGCTACTGGGCCTCGCCTTGGCCGCCACAGACCAGCGCCGCGATCGCTGGTTCTAGTCCCAACCTAAGGTTCCGGGCAGAAACGGCGGGATTGCTCCCGCCGTCATTCAGCAAATGACACCGGTCAGGGCGTGGCGGGCTTCTGCGCCGTGCCGAGGGCTTTGGGCGCTGCCGGCGCTGCCGTCTTCATCTTCTCTTCGATCCAGCCGGTGTAATTGGCCAGCCGCGTGTAGATGCCGTAGGCGTTCTTGTGGCCGCAGGCGGTGCTGCCGTCGGCCGGACCTTCGCCCCAGCTGACGACGCCGACCTGCACCGGGCCATCGGCGCCGGTCATGAATAGCGGTCCGCCGCTGTCGCCGTTGCAGGCGTCGCGCTCGCCGCTTGCGGTGCCGGCGCAGATCATGTTGCCGGTCAGCGGATCGGCCATGTCAGCTGCAATCGCGTTGGCGGCCGCCTCGATGCCCCTTTCCGAGTAACGCATGCGGCGGGCGAGCTCGCCGAGCGCTGCCTTCAAATCATGCGCATAAATCGCCTTGATGCCGCTGTTGCAGGTTGCGTTCGGCTGGAGGTCCAGGTCGGCGACCATCAGCGCGGTGGGAAACGCTCCGTCCTGCATCTTGCCCCAACCGGTGACCGTCGTCTTACCGGTGTCCGGTGTCGGCTCACGGGCAATTTTGATGGTCGGAGCATCGGCCGGCTCGGCCAGCCGGATCAAGCCGAGATCGTTGTCCAGCGTCTGCTCGCTATAGCCCTCGTTGACGATGATCTCCGCCGCCTTGTAGCGCTTGCCCTCGCTGAGATCGGTGGCGCCGGTGAGCACGGTGACCATATCAGGCGAAATCGGCTCGCCGTCGTCATTGAGGCAGTGCGCCGCCGTCAGCACCCATTGCGGCGCGATCAGGCTGCCGCCGCAGAACTGCGCATTCGCCTGCGAGGCCGGGCTTTTGTCCAGTCTGTTGGTGGTCAACAATGCCACCTGGAACGGGTAAGCGCCCTTCTCGGCCTCTTTGCCGCCGTAGACGCGATCGGCGCCGTCGGGGTTCTCCGCCTTGGCCTTGGCCCTGGCCTCGGCCACGCGTTTCATCGGCGAGATCGCCGCCTCCGGCCGCGCGGCCGCGTCCGTGGCATGAACGGAATTGACGGCCGGCAAGGCCGCCGCGATGCCGAGCAGTGCGGCGGCGGCAATCGGTCTGAACCTATGGATGATCTTCACCTCGAACCCCCTGAGACGATGTTCCCGACAGGTCAGTCGCCGACGCATGATCCACTGAAATGGAACCGGCCGGTGAGATCATGCTCCACGGCGAAGCATGATCCGTCACAAAGCCGAGCACCATTTCTGCTAGTCGTGCTGTCGAGCCAAACCCGCCCAAAATCCTATAGCCCCCCACGGGCTATGTGGAAGCAATTTGTCGTTGCCAATGTTGGATTATTTTAGGCAGTATACCGTTGCAGGCATTTTTGGCGGGGACCTAAACTGGCTGCACTGAATAATGGCCCGGTAAAGGCACCGGTAACCAATTTCATTTTTCTGCGCCACCACGATCTCGACAATATTTCTGTATCTTGATCCAGTCCTTGCTGACTTTTGGGAGAGTCTCACCATGACAAAACTGACATATAGCATTATTGCGTCCGCGTTGCTTTCCACCGCAATGTGGGCGGTTCCTGCCTTGGCAGCCGATCCAGGTTCCGCCAATGCCGGCAACGGCGAAAGCATGCGGGATGTGACATCGGGCGATTACAAGCCCGGCCGGGCGAAACCGATCGCCCTGCCGAAACTGACCGAGGACGAGGCCAACCGCGCCGCGCCGCTCACCGACGAAGCAACGGCCGTCAAATCCTATGGCATCGTCGGCCGCTCCGCCGATGGCAAGGACATCAAGATCGATCCGAACGAGACGCTGAAGGACCTTGTCATCAAGGAAATGAACGCGCCCGCCGAGGGACAGAAGTCCGAGAATTCCGGGCTGAGCGGAGGCGAAGAGGCCGGCCGCCAGGTGTTCGGGACGGACGACCGGGAGCAGATCAAGAATACCAAAACCTACCCGTTCACCGCGATCGGCTACCTCGAAGGCAAATCGAAAAGCGGCAGCTATGGCAGCTGTTCGGCAACACTGATCGGCCCGCGCACGGTGCTCACCGCGGCGCACTGCCTCTACAGCCACGAGGACAAGGCCTGGCTCGACGACATCCTGTTCGTGCCGGCTCTCAACGGCAAGACTGCCGACGACGCACCGTTCGGCGCCTTCACCTATGAAAGCGCCTATATCATCCAGGGCTTCATCGACAATTACCAGGGCTTTTACGGCTCGGTCGTGCCATGGGATCTCGGCATCGTCACCTTGAAGCAGGATGTCGGCACCAACCTCGGCTGGCTGGGCTATGCCAATTATGTGGATCTCGGCGATTTCACCGCCAACATCGTCGGCTATCCCGGCGACAAGCCAATGGGCACGATGTGGAAGGCGACCTGCGAAGTGCTCGCCGAACACATCGCCACCGAGTATTTCCAGTACGACTGCGACACGTATCCAGGATCGAGCGGCAGCTCGGTCTATGCCTACGACAATGGCTCCAAGCAGCGCGTCATCACCGGCGTGAACGTGGCCGAGAGCCCGGATGCCAACACAGCCGTGCGTCTGAACGCCATCAACGTCCAGTGGATCAACAGCCTGTACAAATAGGCCTGCAGAGTTTCCGCCGCGATCGTCGCGGAAAACCGGCCGGCGGCGGAGCATTTCCGTCGCCGGCTTTCGCATTTTCGGGAATTATCTGGACTGGGCCGAGGGTGGCGCCTGGCGGACATAGTTCTCGATCGGCTGGGCGAAAGTCGGTGAACCGGCCTTGCGTTCCTTGTCGATATAGCCGGCAAAATAGCTCCAGAACGAAGCGGCATAGTCGCGGAAATAGGAGTCGGCGACCTCACGCGAGCACAGCCTGCCTTCGACGCAGAAGGAAAGGCGGTTGAGGAAATAGACGATGCGGTCGAAATTGTCGCTGAACTCGGCAAGCGGCATGTCGCCGCCGGTTGCGCTCATCGCTTCGATGCCGATGCGCTGCCTGAACACCTGTTCCTCGGTCGGCGTCGGATTGGCACTGAGCAGATTGCCGTATTTGGCGTTGAGCGCCGCCAGGCGTTGCTTGAGGGCCCGTTGCGCCTGCTGGTAGTCCTTGCTTTCCCAGAGCTCGACCAGCGACATCGTCTGCTCGACGCGCTTCTGCTCCTGGTTCGCTAGGAACTGGTAGACCGAAAAGATCAAGGTGAAGATGATCGCCAGGCGCACCAGCAATCCGGACCAGGCATAGACGAGCATGCGCCAGTCGCGATCGGTGAACGGGTTCGCCTCCTTCTTGACCTCGTGATTGCTCACCCACGGCAGGCCTTCGACGGTTTCCGGCAGCGACACCGGCTTCTTTTGCGGTACCGGCGCCGTCACTACCTGCTGCGTTGCGTTGCCCCCCGCTTTCGTCATCCGCAGCTGTCCAGTTCTATGGTGGCGGACGGGTCGAGCACGATGCCCGGCGCCTCCAGCTTCTTCTTCAGGCAATCCAGCTGCGCCCGCGAAACGATGAACTGCACGTCAGGCGCCACCTGCGCCTTGCTCGGCGACGGCAATGGTTCGACCACGCCGCGTGAGGTGCAACTGCTGAGATCGACGACAACGGCGGCGTTGCCGGTTTTGGCGATCTGGTCGTACTGGTCGAGAAAGCAACTCGCCAGTTCGGAATTGATGACGACCTCCTTGGCGCAGAGGCCGCAAGCCTCGTCCGCCGAAGCATTCGCGGCCAGCAACAGCCCGGCGACAAGGCCGGCGGTTGTTGCGCGCCAAGAAAATACGATCCTGTTCACGAACGCCCTCATCCGTTCCGTTCGGCCGCCGACAGCGGCGGTCGAAGAATGTTCATTATCAGCCGATTAGGCAAGAGGCCCGGCCGGGCACCTGACCCCGCCTCAGGCGCGCGGCACCGTCTCCATCGGGAAGATCATCACGGCGCCCTTCGACCCCTTGTCGTCGGTCAGCCGCATGGCCGACCGCGTCGCCGGCGCCATGCCGATATCGGCCAGCATGTCGGCGAAGCTTGGCTGTCCCAGTCCGCGCGTTACCGAGACAACCCCCTCTTGCGCCAGGAAACTCAGATCCTGCTTCTCGCTCTGCGGCGGTGCTTCGGTCAAGACGGCGATCATCCGCTCCATGCCGAAGCTGGTGTCGGTGAATTTGAACAGGCCTTCCTCGAGCACGGCGCCTTCGGTCAGGCGCTCGGCAAGAAAATGCTGGATGGAATAGTCGGAGCCGACATAGAGCACGTTGATGTCGACCAGGTTGGTCGAACCGTTCCTGGCCAGCACGTGGACCTGATCGTCGGGCGAAACACGCGGCACCGTCGACGGTTCGATCGGCTGCAGCGTGTCGCTGTCAAAACGCTTGATCCGGAACTCGACGCTGACCTCTTCCGGCCGATAATCGGAAGCGGCGGCCAGCCTCGACAGTCCGATGGCGCGGAAGATTTTCGTCAGATTCCCTGCGGCGGCCTCGATCAATTTTTCGCGGCCGTCCGGATGAATGACGATCAACGGCGGCTTGCTGCCGCCCTTGAGCGTCATGTCGCCCGAAGCCGGCAGGAACCACAGCGCCGGCGCGTCGGTGGCATCTTCTGCGGCGCCGGCAATGGCGTTCTCGCGCAGCACTGCGAGACGCAGATCTGCGCTCCTGCCCGGCTCGACCAGCGCGATGTGGAACCCTGAGCTCTCCCTGGCCGCCAGTTCGTCGAGAACCGAGTTCGCCAGCGCGGCCTCTTTCTCGAGGCCTTTGGCCGCTGCCGGCCGCGCGACCACGAGCTTGTAGTCGACGGCGAGCTCGGCCAGCCGCGCATAGGCATTGGCGGGGATGTCGGCCAGCTTGAGCGCCGGCTTGCCGCCGAACTCGACCGGCTTGACCCGGCTTTCCAGGTTTTTCGCCGACTGCACCTGGAGATAGCCAAGCGCCTCGGACAGCGGCGACAGCGCCGACGGCAATATTGCGAGCCTGCTGCCCGGGGTGAGGCGATGCAGCAGTCCGGCGCCGATCGTGGCTTTGTCGTTCTCGATGACGATCGGCCATTGCATGACCGCGTCGGTCTTGTCGGTGCCGAAGACGCGGGCGTCGAGTTCCCCTTCGAACAGCGGCGTCGGCCGGGTGCGGCCGTCCGCCGAATATTGCTGCAGCACGGCCTGGCCGAGCTGGCGGTAGGTGATGTTGGGGTTCTCGGCCAGTTTCGACAGGATGGTGAAGGTGAACAGCCCGAAACGCGGTGCATCGGCCGTGCCCTTGGGCAGCGGCATCTCGGGCGTCGTCTCCACCGTCTGCGCCGCGTAGAAGGCGACCAATTTGCCCTTGGTGGTCGGCTCGGCGCCGGTCGGCGTCAGCTTGAAGGCCGGCTTGCGCTGCCCGTCCTCGTCAAAGCCGCGCGGCGCGGCCGACGCAATCTCGTCATAGGCTTTCACCGCAGCCGCCCTGGCAGCGTCGTCGCCGCCGACCAGATCGGCGAACTCGACCTTGCGTTCCAACTCGTCGTCGACCTCGGCGGCGCGCGTCGCAGTGCCGGAATGGCAGCAGTCGAACACGGCCCAGATAAAGGCGCCCTTGTCGCGAATAGCGTCGAGCGCGGTGCCGATCTCGTTGTCGACCAGCGCATTGGGCACGCCCTTTTCGCGGTTCACCCATTTGTCGATGTCGGACGGCAAGAAAATCTCGTCGAGGCCGTCCGTCTCGTCGCCCTTGTTCGCTGCCGGCTGCTGCGCGCCGTGACCGGACAAATGCAGGTAGACGAAATCGTCGCGCTGGACCTTGGCGGCAAGATCGGCCAACGCCGCCTTGATCGCCGCATGTGTCGGCGGTCCGTTGGCGCCTTCGACATCCTTGGCGAGCAGCGTGACGTTTTCGGCCAGGAATTTTACCGGCGCGGGCGTGTTCCCCAGGAGGTAATCGCGCACCAAGCCGGCATCGTTTTTCGGTCCGATCAGCCAGTTTTTCTTCGGCAGGTTCGGGTAATCGGTGCAGGCAACAAGCAGCGCATGGTAGGTGCGCGCCGCTGCGAATGCCCGAAACGGCACCAGGCCGGCAGCGACCAGCGCGGACGTGCCGGCAAGCAGCGTCCGCCGCGTCACTTTGATCATGATTGCTTCCCCAAGCCCGATCGAATTTCCAAGCACGGCCAGCCTGGCCGAGGATTTTGTCAGTATTTTGAATATGGCGCCGCCGGCCAGCCGACCACCGGCTGCGAATAGAAACAGTAGCAAAAATGGCAGTTCGTCGCTATCTCAGTGGAAGAGGTCCGACTGCTTGCGAAATGGCAGCGATCGGCACGGAGCGGCTTGGAACAGGATCATGGCGGCAAGGGATGTACTGACGAAGAACCAGCTTTGCGTTCTCGAGAAGCTCGAGGCCGCCAGCGGCCCGCTCAGCGCCTATACGTTGCTCGACCAACTGCGCGAGCGCGGTTTTCGCGCGCCGCTGCAGGTCTACCGGGCGCTCGACACGCTGGTGAAATCCGGCTTCGTGCACAGGCTCGAAAGCCTCAATTCCTTCGTCGCCTGTGCCGAGCCGCACGACCACAGCCATTCGATGACGGCGTTTGCCATCTGCGACACCTGCGGCCAGGTGACCGAGTTCTCCGACCACGATGTCGGACACCGGCTCGACGAATGGGTGCGTTCGACCGGCTTCGCCGCCAAGAAGGCGGTGATCGAGTTTCGTGGGACATGTGCGAAGTGTTTGGCTGAAGCGGCTTAGCAAGCCCGAAGGCAACACTTCGAAGGCGGCGGGGCAGTATTCACGCCTCGCTGGTGGGCTCACGATGGTTCCTATGGTTTGGCGATAGCCTCCATGAGGCGGAAGCCGCCAGTCAACAAACGACCCGTTGCAGACATTCGGCTATGAAAGTGCAGTCCAAACTACCCTCTCAAGATCGGGAGAGTAGCGTGCGATGATAGCCTGTTGATCATTTTCCTGCGTGAGAATTATCTGCTTCCCAGTAGCGTCACCGAGCAATCGCATAAAGCGGTCAAGGTGCTCAACCTCGGTTTTTCCGCTGACTTGCCTTGGATCGAAGTCGAACTCAATTTCGATAACGGTGAAGAAGTGACATGCAAGCTGAATTGGCCCGACGTAAAAAGACAGTAAGCTGCCTGTTTCGCTTTCCAGGGCCGCTTCGACGCCCAATGGCATCGACTCGATCTTGCCGGAGACACTGAAACTAGCAGGCGGGGTCCATTCCAGGAGGATGTTCCAGACGCCCTGCCAATCTGCCTCAGACGTGTTCAGAACGTAGATGTCTCGCCATGAGCCGTCCCAAGCGAAATCCGATGCTATCTGTTCCCAATTCATGCATGAATCATTCTTGATGACTGCGGTTCTAGCATGACATACGCCATGAGTGCTTTCCACAAATCCCAAGTCCGCTTTCCACCTAGTTTACGGCCTAGCCAACCGGCTTCTTTGAGGTATGCCGGATGTGCAGGATTTCGATTGCATCGGAACGGGCACGATAGAAAACCTTGTAGGGGTAGCGACCTATGAAGAGAACGCGAACGCCAGGAATATCGGTCGCGTGGCCACTTTCTGGAAATTCGGCAAGTCGCGAAATCCCAGCTTGGATCCGAGAAACAACTGAAAGGGCGCCCTGGGGCGCCCGCTCGTCGAGGTAGTTGAAAATCGCCTCGCGTTCGGCAAAGGCCTGCCGCGTAAATCGGACCTTCATAGTCTGCGGCGGGTGTCTGCCGCGCGAACCGTATCCTCATCTACGAAAGTGCCGTGGTCGGCTTCTGCGAGTCCCGTTGTGATGGCGCTGCGCTCTGATTCCGACGTGGCATACACTCCGGTTCGGCGCGCCTCGATGACGCGGGCATAGTCGGCAAGCTCCTCCTGGTCTTCGCGAGGCCAAGCTTCCGCGTGCTTTACCAGGTTCTCGAGTGTCTTCGTGATCATGGGGGCAGTATACCACACCGCTGCTTTTCGTGAACCTTGAGAAAAGATGGCTCAACGGGCGCGTAGGCTGATGAAGGTAGGCCACATCAGAATATTGGGGCTCCTCAACAGGAAGTCGATATCCGTCCCCGCCCTAATGCGCCTCTTCCCAGTTGTTGGCGGCGCGGGCGTCGACGTGCAGCGGCACCGACATCGACACCGCCGGCATGGCCGCGTTCTCCATGACGTGGCACACGACCGGGATCGTCGCCTCGACCTCGGCTTCGATGGTCTCGAAGACCAGCTCGTCATGCACCTGCAGCAGCATGCGGGCGGAAAGCCTGGCTTTTTCCAGGGCATCGTCCATACGGATCATGGCGCGGCGGATGATGTCGGCCGCGGTGCCCTGCAGGCGGGCGTTGATCGAGGCGCGCTCGTTGAAGGCACGGACCGAAGGATTTGACGATCTGATTTCCGGATAGTGGATGCGGCGGCCGAAAATGGTCTCGACGAAGCCGTGCTCGCGGGCATAGGCCTTGGTCGCATCGATATAGTCGCGGATGCCGGGGAAGCGCTCGAAATATTTCTTGATGTAGTCGCCGGCTTCCTCGCGCGCGATCGACAGCTGGTTGGCGAGGCCAAAGGCCGAAATGCCGTAGATGATGCCGAAATTGATCGCCTTGGCACGGCGGCGCACTTCCGAAGGCATGCCCTCGACCGGCACGTTGAACATTTCGGACGCGGTGATGGCGTGGATGTCGGCGCCGTCGGCGAAGGCCTGCTTGAGCTGCGGGATTTCGGCGACGTGGGCCAGCACGCGCAATTCGATCTGGCTGTAGTCGGCGGAAACCAGCTTGTTGCCCTTGTCGGCAATGAAGGCCGTCCTGATCTTTCGCCCCTCGACGGTGCGTACCGGAATGTTCTGCAGATTGGGATCCGAGGACGACAGCCGTCCGGTCGTCGTCGCGGCAAGCGCGTAGGAGGTGTGGACGCGCTTGGTGTCGGGATGGATGAAGCCGGGCAGCGCATCGGTATAGGTCGATTTCAGCTTGGTCAGCTGGCGCCAGTCGACGATCTTACGCGGCAATTCGTGGCCTTCGGCGGCGAGGTCTTCGAGAAGCTGCGCCGAGGTCGACCACTGGCCGGTCTTGGTTTTTGAACCGCCGGGCAGACCCATCCTGCCGAACAGGATGTCGCCGAGCTGTTTTGGCGAGCCGATGTTGATGCGTTCGCCGACCAGCTGGTAGATCTCGTCCTCGAGCCGTGCGGCACCCTGTGCCAGTTCGCCGGAGAGCCGCGACAGGATCTGCCGGTCGACGGAGATGCCGCGCTGCTCCATCCGTGCCAGGACCGGCACCAGCGGCCGTTCCAGCCGTTCATAGACCGAGACCAGGCCCTTGGCGGCAAGCCGTGGCTTCAGCACCTGCCAGAGCCTGAGCGCGACGTCGGCGTGCTCGGCCCCGTAAGCCGTCGCCTTGCCGAGGTCGGCCTGATCGAGGCCGACGAAGCTTCTTCCCGAACCGGCCAGTTCCTTCAGCGGAATGGTCGCGTGGCCGAGCCATTTATCGGCCAGCGCCTCCAGGCCATGGCCACCATGAGTGCCGGCCTCAAGCACGTAGGAGATCAGCATGGTGTCGTCATAGGGGCCGATCTCGATGCCGTGACGGCTCATGACGACAAGGCGGTATTTCATGTCGTGCACGATCTTGAGGACGGATTTGTCCTCGAGCAGCGGCTTGAGCAACGCCAGCGCGTCGCGGATCGGGATCTGGTTTTCGACCGCGCCGCCGCCGAGCAGGTCGCCATTGCCGTTTTTGTGGGCAAGCGGCACGTAGGCGGCGTGGCCGGGCGCGACGGCCATGGCAAGGCCGATCAGTTCGGCCCGCATCGGATCGGGCGAGGAGGTCTTAACGTCGAAGGCGACGATGCCTCTCTCCATCGCCTCGGCGATCCAGACCTTCAGCGTCGCGGCGTCGCGGATGCAGGCGTAGGCGCTGGTGTCGATCTTGCGGGCGGTGGCAGCCTCCAGGCGAAGCGCCGAAAGCAGGGATGGGGTGTCGCCTTGCTTGGCTGCGGCCGGGGCTTCGAGTGCCGCTTTGTCCGACGGCGGTGCGCTCTCGGCGGCCGCGGGCGCGCCAAAACCCATATCGGGGCCATGCGCGGTATCGGCACGCTCTATGGTGACGGGGGTGGCTGGAACGTCGCCCGCGTCGGTTCCGGTCGCTTCGGCCACGCGGCGGGTCAGCGTCGAGAATTCCATGGTCTTGAGAAAGCCGATCAGCCTTGGGCCGTCCGGCGCGTGCAACACGAACTCGTCGAGCCCCTCGGTCACCGGCACGTCGTTCTTCAGCGTCACCAGGTCACGCGAGATGCGCGCCTTGTCGGCATTGGCGATGATCGATTCGCGCCGCTTGTCCTGCTTGATCTCGCCGGCGCGGACGAGCAGCGTGTCGAGGTCGCCGAACTGTTCGAGCAATTGCGCCGCCGTCTTCGGCCCGATGCCGGGCACGCCCGGCACATTGTCGACCGAATCGCCGGTCAGCGCCTGCAGGTCGATCATTTTCTGTGGCGGCACGCCCCATTTCTCGATCACCTCGGGAACGCCGATCTGGCGGTCCTTCATCGGGTCGTACATGGCAACCGTTGGGCCGACCAGTTGCATCAAGTCCTTGTCGGAAGAGATGATGGTGGTGTCGGCGCTGGCTTCGCAGGCAAGCCGGCAATAGGTGGCGATCAAATCGTCGGCCTCGTAGCCTTCCGTCTCAAGGCATGGCAGGTTGAAGGCCCTGGTCGCCTGGCGGATCAGGCCGAATTGCGGGATCAAATCTTCCGGCGGCGCCGAGCGGTTGGCCTTGTATTCGGGGTAGAGGTCGTTGCGGAAGGTCTTCGACGAATAGTCGAAAATCACGGCGAAATGCGTCGGCACGATGCCGACATCGGTGTTGCGGGCGTCCTGCGTCAGCTTCCAGACCATGTTGCAGAAGCCGAGCACGGCACTGGTCGGCAGCCCGTCGGACTTGCGGGACAGCGGCGGGAGCGCGTGATAGGCACGGAAGATGTAACCGGAGCCGTCGACAAGGAAGAGATGATCGCCTTTTTTCATGGCACGAGGGATAGCGCGGCGCAGCGCCGCGGTCCATGCCAAAGGCGGCTTCCGCCAAGGGTTCCGGCAACACCCTGACAAATGGCGTGCGAGCTTGGCCGGCCCTGCCGGCGTGGCCGGAGCTTTGTTCGCTCACGCCTATGTTACAAAAGTGTAATTTTTGTGCCCTTGAATCGCCACGTTCGCAGACACAGATAAACGCCATCGGCAGTTTTCGCCGAAGTCCGGAGCAAGGCCCGTCCCCCGCCTATCCCGGACACTTGCGGCAGCCTATCCCCCCTCTCCGGGCTGCCGCATCGTTTCGAGTAAGGCCGCCGTGGTTCCCCCTCCACCACGGCGGCATTTTTTTGCCTTTCGACAAGATCCTGCCTTGTGGCCTAACGGTCGCGGGCTTTCCGTTTCGCCGTATGGGCTCTAGATTCGCCGCCAGAATCGAAAGGCCCGCCAGATGTCCGCAGTTTCCCCTGTTCTCGACCGCCTCGACAAGAACTTCGACCAGAGCCTGGAACGCCTGTTCGGCCTGCTCGGCATCAAGTCGATCTCCACCGATCCGGACTACGCCGCCGACTGCCGCAAGGCCGCCGAATGGCTGGTCGCCGAGCTCAAGCTGATCGGCTTCGACGCCAGCGTGCGCGACACGCCGGGGCATCCGATGGTGGTCGCGCATCACGATGGGCCGGCGGGCGCGCCGCATCTGCTGTTTTACGGCCATTACGACGTCCAGCCGGTCGATCCGATCGAGCTGTGGGAAAGCGACCCGTTCGCGCCGGCGGTTAAGGAGATCGAGCCCGGCCACAAGGTGATCACCGGCCGCGGCGCGGCCGACGACAAGGGCCAGCTGATGACCTTCGTCGAGGCCTGCCGCGCGTGGAAGCAGGTGCATGGCGGATTGCCGTGCCGAATCACAATCCTGTTCGAGGGCGAGGAGGAGTCCGGATCGCCGTCGCTGAAACCGTTTCTCGAGGCGAATGCGGATGAGCTCAGGGCCGATTTCGCGCTGGTCTGCGACACCGGCATGTGGGACCGCGATACGCCGTCGATCTGCGTCTCGCTGCGCGGGCTGGTCGGCGAGGAGATCACGGTGACTGCCGCCGACCGCGACCTGCATTCCGGGCTCTATGGCGGTGCGGCCGCCAATCCGATCCGCATCCTGGCAAAGATCCTGGCCGACATCCACGATGCGGATGGTCACGTCACCATTCCAGGTTTTTATGACGGCGTCGAGGAAACGCCGTCGCAGATATTGCAGTCGTGGCTGTCGCTCGGCGAGACGGCCGAGACCTTCCTCGGTCCGATTGGCCTGTCGATCCCGTCCGGCGAGAAGGGCCGCTCGGTGCTCGAACTGACCTGGGCGCGACCGACGGCCGAGTTCAACGGCATTATCGGCGGCTATACCGGCAAGGGCTTCAAGACGGTGATCGCCGCGCAAGCCTCGGCAAAAGTCTCCTTCCGCCTCGTCCACAAACAGGATCCGGAAAAAATCCGCGCCGCCTTCCAGGCATTTGCCAGGCAGCGCGTGCCAGCGGACTGCTCGGTCGAATTTCATCCGCATGGCGGCTCGCCGGCAATCCAGCTTTCCTACGACTCGCCCTTCCTCGCCAAGGCCAAGCAGGCGCTGTCCGACGAATGGCCGAAGCCAGCGGTGGTGACCGGCAGCGGCGGCTCGATCCCGGTGGTCGGCGATTTCCAGACCTATCTCGGCATGGAATCGCTGCTGGTCGGTTTCGGTCTTGACGACGACCGCATCCACTCGCCGAACGAGAAGTACGAGATGAGCTCCTTCCACAAGGGCCAGCGCTCCTGGGCGCGCATTCTCGAGGCGCTGACACGCTGAAATTGCGCCAGACTCAAGTTTTTGTTGATTTTTCGCCGGATCGCGGCAAGGACGGGCACGGTCCGTCGCGCATCGCTGCACGGGGCCGCGACCGGAGAAGACGATGAGCGACATACGTTTCCACAAAAACGATCTGCCCGGCCTGCTGCATTACGATGTCGGGGCGGTCGCCATCGACACCGAGACGCTGGGGCTGAACCCGCATCGCGACCGGCTCTGCGTCGTGCAGATCTCGCCGGGCGACGGCTCGGCCGACGTCATCCAGATCGCGCCCGGCCAGAAGAAGGCGCCGAACCTCGTCAGCCTGCTCAAGAACCGCAGCATCACCAAGCTCTTCCATTACGGCCGCTTCGACCTTGCCGTGCTCTACAATGCCTTCGGCGTCATGCCGGAGCCGGTGTTCTGCACCAAGATCGCGTCGCGGCTGACGCGCACCTACACCGACCGGCACGGGCTGAAGGACATCTGCTTCGAGCTTCTCGGGATCGGCCTGTCGAAAGCGCAGCAATCATCCGACTGGGCCGCCGAGACGCTGTCGCCTGAGCAGCTCGAATATGCCGCCTCCGACGTGCTCTACCTGCACCGGCTGCGCGACGTACTGAGCGCGCGTCTGGCGCGCGACAACCGGACCAGGGAGGCCGATGCCTGCTTCCGCTTCCTGCCGACGCGTGCGAAACTCGACCTGATGGGCTGGGATGAAGAGGACATCTTCGCCCACAGCTGATGGCCTTCTGGCACTTTAACGCCGTCGGCCGGGAGGAATTGAAATGGCTGCGCGAAAATCAATCGAAACGGCACCCAAGGACGGTTCCAAGGTCACCGTCTACTGGCAGGATAGCGACGGCGTGATGAACGAGAGCATCGCGCAATACCGTTCGCTCGACCGGCTGAAGGCGGCCGGCGGCGACTGGGACGAAAGCGATGCCGGCTGGTGGGCCTATACGGACGGCCATACGCAAAGGAAGATCGAACCGATCAGCTGGCGGCCGGCCTCCGACGATCCGGACGCGGACGACTGAGGGTTGTCGCAACCGCCGAACTGAAGTGATTATTCTAAGGCAACGCGCATTTTGTTCTTGCTTTGTGCCGGCAGCTATGCTACTAATTTCGCTATGGTGCTCATTGGCTCCAACGACCCGCCCGCCGAGGCGGGTTTTTCATTTCCGGCTTTGGCGCTGTCGCGGGCCGCAGCCGTTCGGCAAGCGACTGAATACAGTTTATCTCGATTTTTCCCGACTTAACCCGCCTTTAAACCGCCGCATCTAGTCTTCAACCCCAACGCCATAGGCATGGGGAAGACAGCACAGCGCATGGCGAACCGGAAAGACAGCCGCATCGAGCCCAGCTTCGAGGCATCGCCGGGGGCGAGATCCTCGGCCGGTTTTTCGGTAAGCGAGGAGGACCGCGTCGTGCCGAGCAACCGAAAAGCCGCTGCAAAGCGCAAATCGTCCAAGGTCAAGCCGCCGCGCGGCGGGCGCGGCAAAAGCCGGCGCGGCGTGTTCGGCGTGCTTGCCCGGCTGTTCTACTGGTGCTTCGTGCTGGCCATCTGGGGCGGCATCGCCACTGCCGGCATCGTCGTCTATTACGGCGCGAAAATGCCGGCGGCCACCACCTGGGCCATTCCCGACCGCGCCCCCAACATCAAGATCGTCTCGGTCGACGGCCAGCTGCTTGGCAATCGCGGCATGAGCGGCGGCGAGGCCGTCGGCCTGCACGAAATGTCGCCCTACATTCCCGAAGCCGTCATCGCCATCGAAGACCGCCGCTTCTATTCGCATTTCGGCATCGATCCGATCGGCCTTTCCCGGGCCATGGTGACCAATGTGCTGGGCGGGCATTTTTCGCAGGGCGGCTCGACGCTGACCCAGCAACTGGCCAAGAACCTGTTCCTGACGCCGGACCGCACGCTGGAACGCAAGGTGCAGGAAGTGCTTTTGGCGCTGTGGCTGGAGCACAAGCATACGAAGGACCAGATCCTCGAAATGTATCTCAACCGGGTCTATTTCGGCTCGGGCGCCTATGGCGTCGAAGCGGCCTCGCGCCGCTATTTCGGCAAGAGCGCGCGCGACGTCACGCTGTCGGAGGCGGCACTTCTCGCCGGCCTGCTCAAGGCGCCGTCGCGGCTGTCGCCGGCGCGCGACCCGAAGGCCGCCGAACAGCGTTCGCAGCTGGTGCTCGCCGCGATGCGCGACGAGGGCAAGATCAGCGCCAAGGAGCAGACCACGGCGATGAGCGCGCCGGCGACACGCGCGCTGTCCTACTGGACCGGCTCGGAAAACTATGTCGCCGATACGATCATGGAAGAACTGCCCGACCTGATCGGCGACGTGCGCCGCGATATCGTCGTCGACACGACTGTCGACCTGACGCTGCAGAAGCTCGCCGAGCAATCGATCCGCCGGCTGATCGACCAGAGCGGCAAAAAACTCAATGTCAGCCAGGGCGCGCTGGTGTCGATCGACAATTCCGGCGCGGTGCGCGCGATGGTCGGCGGTTACGACTATTCGACCAGCCAGTTCGACCGCGCCTCGGAAGCGCGCCGCCAGCCGGGCTCGGCGTTCAAGCCGTTCGTCTATATGGCGGCGCTGGAATCCGGCCGCACGCCCGACAGCGTGCGCAACGACGCGCCGATCAAGATCGGCAACTGGACGCCCGACAATTACGGCGGCAAGTATTTCGGCAAGGTGACGCTGGCGACGGCGCTGGCAAAATCGCTGAACTCGGTTGCCGCGCAGCTGACCATGGAAGTCGGGCCGAATGCGGTGGTCGAGGCGGCGCACCGCATGGGCATCCAGTCCGAGCTGACGGCCAACACATCGATCGCGCTCGGCACCTCGGAAGTGACGCCGCTGGAACTGACCTCGGCCTATGTTCCCTTCGCCAATGGCGGTTATAAGCCGGACATCCATTTCATCCGCCGGGTCACGACGAGCGACGGCAAGGTGCTCTACGAAAACAATGGCGGCGGTGCGCCGCGCGTCGTCAAGCCCGATGTCGTCGGCATGATGAACTCGATGATGACCGGCACGGTCGAGATCGGCACGGCCAGGAAGGCGGCGTTCGCCTGGCCGGCGGCCGGCAAGACCGGCACCAGCCAGAACTCGCGCGACGCCTGGTTCATCGGCTATACCGCCAACCTGACCACCGGCGTCTGGTTCGGCAACGATGACGGCAGCGCGATGAAGAAGGTCACCGGCGGCGCGCTGCCGGCGCAGGCCTGGCACGAATTCATGGTCGCCGCGCATGAGGGCGTGCCGGTGCGGCCGCTGCCCGGAACCTGGAAGTCGACGCCGCCCGACACCATCGTCCCGGACGACATACCGTCCGACACGGCGCCGCCGGCGCCGGTCGCTTCCGTCGGCCAATCGGCGCCGCCTGCGGCAGCTACCCAGTCGGCTTCGCGTCCCGTGCGTCCTGCCGAGACGGTCGATGCCGGCGGCCTGGCCATGCCGGGCGTCGACGGCACCACCGGATCGATCAAGCACCCGGTGCCGCCCGGCAATGTCGGCGGCCCGGTCAAGAAGCGGCAGACGTCGATCCTGGACATCCTGACAGGCGGCTGAACAACAGGCCCCCTCGCCACCGCTGCCGCGTTCCGCTACATCTCCCGTTTGGAGACCGCGAATGGCAGAGACCGACACCAGAAAGACCATTGTGCTGACCGGCGCCAGCCGTGGCATCGGCCATGCCACTGTCAAGCGCTTTTCACGCGAAGGTTGGCGCGTCATCACCTGCTCGCGCCAGGCCTTTGCCGAGGACTGCCCGTGGCCGGCCGGACCTGAAGACCACATCAAGGTCGACCTCGCCGACCAGGAGGATGTCGGCATCGCAATCTCGGAAATCCGCCACCGGCTGGAGGCGCATGGCGGGCAGTTGCATGCGCTGGTCAACAATGCCGGCATCTCGCCGAAGCTCAAGGACGGCAACAGCCGCATGAACTCGATCGACACGCCGATGCACGTCTGGCGCGACGTCTTCCAGGTGAATTTCTTCGCCCCGATCATGCTGGCG
The DNA here is from genome assembly GCF_040323975.1 of Mesorhizobium sp. M0019. NCBI lineage: Bacteria > Pseudomonadati > Pseudomonadota > Alphaproteobacteria > Hyphomicrobiales > Phyllobacteriaceae > Mesorhizobium > Mesorhizobium sp. M0019. The sequence continues at coordinate 87,523 of NZ_JAMYVK010000017.1, forward strand.
CGCGGACTGTTCAAGGAATTGGCATCGGCCAAGGGCTCGATCGTCAACGTCACCTCGATCGCCGGCACCCGGGTGCACCCCTTCGCCGGCACCGCCTATGCAACGTCGAAGGCGGCACTCGGTTCGCTGACCCGCGAGATGGCGCATGATTTCGGCCCGCACGGCATTCGCGTCAATGCCATTGCGCCGGGCGAGATCGACACAGCGATCCTGTCGCCGGGCACGGAAAAGATCGTCGAGACGATTCCGCTGAGACGGCTGGGCACCACGGCGGAAGTCGCCGACATCATCTTCTTCCTGTGCTCGCAGCAGGCGTCCTACGTGACGGGGTCCGAAATCCACATCAATGGCGGCCAGCACGTGTAGAAGGCTTTCCAGGCGGGCGAGCCGGCAGGATTTGCCTGCATCGCGGGCGGCGTGTTCAAGTCTGGCGGCGGTTGACACCGCCGATGCCCGATCAGGTCGCCTGCAGCAGGCTCTCGATATCGGGTATGCTGTGGTTGGTCAGCGTCTTTGGAATTTCGGCCGTTATCTTGTCGGTAACCTCCTTGTGCAGTTTCCTGCGCATGTCGCCCAGCACCGGCGGCGGCGCGATCAGCACGATCTCCTTGAAGCTGCCGCGATGCGCGAGCTTGTAGAGCCTGTCGGCAATCTCTTCGGCAAAACGCTCCTTGCCGAGACGGTGCCAGTCGGTGTCCTCGACCGCACTGCGGTGGACGGAAGGGCCGTCGCTGTAGCGGCCGGGGCGGTCGGTGCCCTGTTCTCGGGTTGCCGGATTTTCCTGCTCCATCTCGTGCACGACCTGAAGGTCGGGATATTGGACGTCTCCACGGTTCTCGAGAAACAGCGCCTTTTCGCCATCTGCCACCACGATCCACAGTCCGCGTTTCAGTCTGACGTTGCTCATGGGGCGCTCCTTTTTTGATTTTTCAAGCCCATCGCCAAGCCTTTGCCGTAGGGGCATGACCGGGCTTGGGCCCTAGTGCAAACGCGTGCCGAGGCGGGAATGTTCCGGTACTCGGACCCGGTATTCCGACAAGGGCCGGCGAGAGCGCGGGGCTGCCGTCGATCGCTCGGTCAGCATCCGGCGGCTTAATCTACTAAATTGATAGAATTTAGAAAAATCTGTTTTGTGGTTAGCTCCTCCAGCCGCTAGAAAGGCAGCGGATCAAGGGCTGCAACAGCAGCTTCAATCTGCTCCGCATTTGAATGTGGAATATTTTTCTCTTGGCCTTCATGCTTGCAGAAAAGAGATTGCCTGCTACGAAGCGATGCGCGAGTGGGTGCCTTCTGGTTTTTCGCGCCCCCGCGTAGAACTGACAAACGGTTCCAGGATTCCGCTCGTCATGCCGCAAGCCACGCCCAAGCTCAATGCCTTTCCCGTCTTCATGCGGGTCGAGGGCGAAGCCATAGCCATCGTCGGCGGCGCAGAGGAAGCGCTGGCCAAGGCGCGGCTGCTCGCGCAGTCGAGCGCTGTGCTGCGCATCGTCAGCGATGAAACAAGCCCGGAGCTGCTGGCCTTTATCGCCGAGACGGGGGCCGCCCACATCGCCGAGGCCTATGATGCAGCACATCTCAATGGTGCGGTGATGGTGTTTGCCGCCAGCGGCGACGAGGCGCTCGATCGCCGCGTTGCCGGGGATGCGCGCCGGCTGGGCATTCCGGTCAATGCCGTCGACCGGCCGGAGCTATGCGATTTCTTCACGCCGGCACTGGTCAACCGCGCGCCGGTCGCCATTGCCATCGGCACGGAAGGTGCCGGCCCGGTGCTGGCGCAGATGCTGCGCAGCCGCATCGACCGCATGCTGTCGCCCTCGCTCGGTCCGCTCGCAACTCTCGCCGCATCGTTTCGCGACACCGCCGAAAGACTGCTGCCGAAGGGCAATGCCCGCCGCCGCTTCTGGAGCGATTTCTTTGGCGGTGCACCGGCCCGCGCTGTCGAGGCCGGCGAGCTTTCGCAGGCGCATGATGCGGCCGTCGGCCTGCTGCTTTCGAAAGAACCGGCATCGGGCCATATCGCGCTTGTCGGCGCCGGTCCGGGCGCCGAGGACCTTTTGACGCTGCGCGCCCATCGCCTGCTGATGGAAGCCGACGTGATCGTCCATGACGCGCTGGTGCCGGAGGCGATCGTCGCCATGGGCCGTCGCGACGCCGAGCGCCTGCCGGTCGGCAAGCGCAAGGGCTGCCATTCCAAGAGCCAGGCCGAGATCAATGCGCTGCTGGTCGAGCTTGGCCGCGCCGGCAAGCGGGTCGTGCGGCTGAAGTCCGGCGACCCGCTGGTGTTCGGCCGGGCCGGCGAGGAGATGGCGGCACTTCGCGATGCCGGCGTCGCCTACGAAGTGGTTCCGGGCGTCACCGCGGCCTTCGCCGCCGCCGCCGATTTCGAACTGCCGCTGACGCTGCGCGGCGTGTCGTCGTCGATGGTGTTCACCACCGGCCACGACCTCAAGGGAAATTCGCTGCCAGATTGGGCAAAGCTCGCTATTTCCGGCGCGACGGTCGCCGTCTATATGGGCCGCTCGGTCGCTGCAGAGGTCGCCGGCCGGCTGATCGAAGCCGGCCTGTCGCCGGATACGGCCGTCGCCGTGGTCGAGAATGCCAGCCTTGCCAACCGCCGCCGTTTCCACGGCACGCTCGCCGACCTGCCATCGCTGGAGGCGCGTGCCGACCTCAGCGGCCCGGTGATGACCATCATCGGCGACGCGGTCGCCGGCGCCAATTTCGAACGGTCCGAGCCACTGGCGGCACACAGGCAGGAAAGCGTGGCCCGTGCTGCCGCGCAAGGAGTGAACCAATGAAAGTCCTGACCGCGAACCGCCTCGCCGACGGCATAGCCGTCTGGTACGCCAATGGCGGCTGGGCCGAGACTATCGACCATGCCGACATCGCCCATGACAAGGCGGCCGAGGACCGGCTGGAGGCGATCGGCGCCAAGGCCTCCGCCAACAACGAAGTGGTCGACGTCAACCTGATAGACGTGACCGTGGCCAACGGCACGGTCGAAGCGGTCCGGCTGCGTGAAAAGATCCGTGCCGCCGGCCCGACCACCCGCAACGACCTGGGCAAGCAGGCCCGTCCGCAAGCCGCACGCGCGGCATAGATGACCCAAGCATGATCCCGATCATGCTCGAACGAAGAAAATAACGGGCGGACGCGCCCGGAAAGACCTGAATATGTACCGTTACGATGAGTTTGACCACGATTTCGTCAAGGCCCGCGTCGCCGAGTTCAGCGACCAGGTCGCTCGGCGCCTTGCCGGCGAGATCACCGAGGACCAGTTCCGGCCGCTGCGGCTGATGAACGGCGTCTATCTGCAACTGCATGCCTATATGCTGCGCATCGCGGTGCCCTACGGCACGCTGAACAGCAAGCAGCTGCGTATGCTTGGCCACATCGCCCGCAAATACGACAAGGGTTACGGCCATTTCACGACGCGCCAGAACATCCAGTTCAACTGGCCGGCGCTGTCGGACATCCCGGCGATCCTGGCCGATCTGGCAAGCGTCGAGATGCACGCCATCCAGACCAGCGGCAACTGCATCCGCAACGTCACCGCCGACCACTTCGCCGGCGCCGCCGCTGACGAGGTTGCCGATCCGCGCCCCTATGCCGAAATCCTGCGGCAATGGTCCTCGGTGCATCCGGAGTTCTTGTTCCTGCCGCGAAAATTCAAGATCGCGGTGACCGGCGCCGAGCGCGACCGCGCCGCCATCCAGACGCACGACATCGGCCTGCACCTGAAGAAGAACGCCGCCGGCGAGCTTGGTTTCGCCGTCTATGTCGGCGGCGGCCAGGGCCGCACGCCAATGGTGGCCAAGAAGATCCGCGACTTCCTGCCCGAAGCGGATCTGTTGTCCTACTGCACGGCGATCCTGCGCGTTTACAACCTCTACGGCCGTCGCGACAACAAGTTCAAGGCGCGCATCAAGATCCTGGTCCATGAGACCGGCGTCGAGGAGATCACCCGCCAGGTCGAGGCCGAATGGCAGGAGTTGAAGGACGCCGAGCTGAGGCTGCCGGAAGAAGACATCCGCGCCATCGACGCCTACTTCGCGCCGCCGGCGCTTGTCGACCGGCCGGAAGGCGATGAGGCGGTCAAGCTTGCCCGCCTCGACTCCAAGAGCTTTTCCGAATGGCTGGACCAGAATGTGGTCACCCATCGCCATCCCGACTACGCGGCGGTGACCATCTCGCTCAAGGGCATCGGCGAGACGCCGGGCGATGCCTCCGACAGCCAGATGGAAGCGGTCGCCGACATTGCCGAAAAATATTCATTCGACGAGCTGCGCGTCAGTCACGAGCAGAACCTGATCCTGCCGCATGTCGCGCGGGCCGACCTCAAGGCGGTCTATGACGCGCTTGTCGATATCGGGCTGGCGACGGCCAATTCCAACCTGATCAGCGACATCATCTCCTGCCCCGGCCTCGACTATTGCGCGCTGGCAACGGCGCGTTCCATTCCCGTGGCGCAGGAAATCTCGCGGCGCTTCGCCTCACTGGAGCGCCAGCGCGAGATCGGCGAATTGAAGCTGAAGATTTCCGGCTGCATCAATGCCTGCGGCCATCACCACGTCGGCCATATCGGCATCCTCGGCGTCGAGAAGAAAGGCGCCGAACTCTACCAGGTGACGCTCGGCGGCTCGGCCGACGAGAACACCTCGGTCGGCGAGATCATCGGCCGCGGCTTCAGCTCGGAAGAGATCACCGACGCCATCGAGCAGATCGTCGAGACCTATCTCGGGCTTCGGCTGGACAGAAACGAAAGATTCATCGACGCCTACCGCCGTGTCGGTCCCGCGCCGTTCAAGGAGGCGCTCTATGCTGGCGAAGCCAAGGCCGCTTGACCGGATCGTCGACGTCGAGGCCGGCATCGCCGCCCAAGCGGCGGGTCTCGACGCGCTCTACGGCCATCTGAAGCCGCTGGAGATCATCGAGCGGTCGACCCGGGAGTTCTTTCACGGCGAAATCGCCGCCGTCTCGTCCTTCGGCGCGGATTCGGCGGTGCTGCTGCACATGATCGCCGAGATCGACCGGACGCTGCCGGTGATCTTTCTCGACACCGGCAAGCATTTCGAGGAGACGCTCGGCTATCGTGACGCGCTGGCCGCCGATTTCGGGCTGAGCGATATCCGGGTGATCAGGCCCGACGATGCGGCGCTGGCAAGGATCGACCCGACCGGCAATCTGAACGAGACCGATACCGACGCCTGCTGCGACGTGCGCAAGGTCGAGCCGCTGGCGCGCGGCGTCGAGCCGTTCCGCGCCTGGTTCACCGGCCGCAAGCGCTTCCAGGCGGCGACCCGGGCAGCGCTGCCGGTGTTCGAGGCGGTCGGCTCGCGCATCCGCATCAATCCGCTGGCGCACTGGACGACATCGGACCAGGCCGGCTACATGCGCGCACATGCGCTGCGTGAAAACCCGCTGGTCGCCTATGGCTATCTGTCGATCGGCTGCTTCCCATGCACGCAGCCGGTGCAGCCGGGCGACGACGCGCGCAGCGGCCGCTGGGCCGGGCACGCCAAGACCGAATGCGGCATCCACTTGTCGGGGCTGGAAAGGTCGCTGACCGACGCCTCGCTTTAGGGTATGTTGATATTCAGCCGGCCTGCAAACGGCGGCTTCCTGCGCTTCCGGCGCTCACGTACCCAAAGTACGCTCCGCTCCGGTTGTCGGAAGCCACCCAGTTTGGTCGCTTCGCGCCCGCCGTCGGCTTCGGCTCGGCCTGACTGAATCTCGACACACCCTGGGGTGTTTTGAATTTGAGAATATTGTGGACTTGGGAATTTTCTTGATGAGCGACTTGATAGCCGAAAACGCCATGCGGCTGTGGACACCGGATGGGTTCCGCGAGGACGAGTGGGTTCATGCCGAAAGCGCCGAGGCGCTGGTCGGCAATGGCCGTTTCATCCTGCCGTTGCAGGCGTTTCTCGGCCTCGATCCGGAGGTGCGGCGGTCGGCGAAGGAGCGCATCGGTGTGCTGCTGCAGCCCGGCGATCAGCTCGAAAAGATCGCAGGCCTGCTCGATCAGCTGTCGCTGGTGGCGCTGGCGTTTCCGGCGTTCAATGACGGCCGCTCGTTCTCCAAGGGCGAATTGCTGCGCAGCCGTTATCATTTTGCAGGCGCTATGCGCGCCACCGGGCAGGTGCTGATTGATCAGCTGCCGCATATGCTGCGCCTCGGCTTCGACGAATTCGAGATCTCGCACCCGGTGCTGCTGAAGCGGCTCGAGGAAGGTCGTACCGGCGGACTGCCGCTGTCCTACCAGCCGGCGGTGAAGCCGGAGGCCAAAGGCCCGAAATATTCGTGGCGGCGGGTGCGCGCCGGCTGATCTGCTCCAGGGGACCAGAAGCCCTATCTGGTCGGACCACATTCCCGATTCAGCCTTTTATTTTGCGCCTCTCCGCCTTAGGATAGGCCCATTATTTCGCGATCCGAATAAATGTGGCCACAAGGGAGGAACCGGGTATGGCTGGCAAGAAGATATTGATGCTCGTTGGCGAGTTCAGCGAGGAGTACGAGATTTTCGTCTTTGAACAGGCCATGCATGCGGTGGGCCACACCGTCCATGTCGTTTGCCCCGACAAGAAGGCCGGCGATATCCTGAAGACCTCGCTGCACGACTTCGAGGGCCACCAGACCTATACGGAAAAGCTCGGCCACGACTACATCCTCAACAAGACGTTTTCCGAGGTCAATCCGGCCGACTACGATGCCGTCTACGCGGCGGGCGGGCGCGGGCCGGAATATATCCGCATCGACAAGCGCGTGCAGGCGCTGGTGCGGCATTTCCATGAGACGGGAAAACCGATCTTCACCATCTGCCACGGCGTGCAGATCCTGATCGCGGTCGACGGCGTGGTGCGCGGCCGCGAAGTCGCGGCGCTGCAATATTGCGAGCCGGAAGTCACGCTGGCCGGCGGCATCTATATCGATGTTGCGCCGACCGGCGCCCATGTCGACGGCAATCTGGTGTCGGCCAAGGGCTGGCCGGGCCTTGCCGCGTTCATGCGCGAATGCCTGACAGTGCTGGGCACCGAGATCCGCCAGGGCGAGATCCTGATGCGCGACCAGCGCCAGGCGGCTTAAGCTCGGAATGTGGAGCCCGCCGCACCCCTAACGCATGTCGCGCAAAAGTGTTCAGCGGTTTTGCGATAACGGCATGCGTAAACAACAACCTAAAGCGCGTCGCATGAGGCCGGTCGAGCGCGACGCGCTTTAGATGCGGCGGTGCGTCTACACGGCCATCCGCGCTTCGCGGAACGATACCAGCTTGCTGCGGCTCTCGTCCCACAGCGCCAGCTTGACGCAGCGCAGGCTGTCGAGGAGTGTGACGCGGCCGATCTCACGCAGCTCCGGATAGTCCCTCAGCACTTCCGGAAGCCGGTAGCATGGCACCTTGGCCGAGAGGTGGTGCACGTGGTGGACGCCGATATTGCCGGTGATCCAGTTCAGCACCGGCGGCAGGTCGTAATAGGACGAACCGTGCAGGGCAGCGTGCTGGAATTCCCACTCGGAGTCCTTTGTCCACTCCGTCTCTTCGAACTGATGCTGGACATAGAACAGCCAGATGCCGGCCGATCCGGCGAGGAAGACGATCGGCAAATGCACGACCAGAAACGCGCCGGGGCCAACGAACCAGATGAGCAGAGCGGCTATGACCGTGATGGCTAGGTTGGTGGACATCGACGACACCCAGGGGGTGAGGCCGCCCCGCATCATGCCCAAGGGCAGTCTCTGCTCGAAAATGAAGATCCATATCGGGCCAAGGCCAAACATCACCAGCGGATGGCGATAGAGGCGATAGGCGAGCCGGCCCCGCCATGACAGTTGCCGGTATTCGGCGACGGTCAGTGTCTTGATGTCGCCAGTGCCGCGCTCGTCGAGGTTGCCGGCGCTGGCGTGATGGGTTGCGTGGGCGCGGCGCCAGCAATCGTAGGGCGTCAGCGTCAGCACGCCAAGCACGCGGCCGATCCAGTCGTCGGCATAGCGATTGGCAAAGAAGGAGCCGTGGCCGCAATCGTGCTGGATCATGAAGATCCGCACCAGAAAGCCGGCGGCCGGAAGGATGAGGACCAGACCCCACCAATGGCCATAGGCATAAGCGGCCGAGGACAATCCCCACAGCGTGGCGAAAGGAATGAGGGTGATGGCGAGTTCGACGGCGCTGCGACGCCTGTCGGGCTTTTTATAGCGCGACAGGATTTTCAACCAGGCGCGCTTGCTGTTTGCCACAGCTTCGGGGGAAATCATGTTCATCATGAAACATAGGCGGAGCAGGGCGCTGCCGCAAGGCGGCGATCACGCAAAGTTACTGCGGGTAAATGTCGCGCGATGGCGAGGAATTGGTGGCCGCAGTCGCCGGCAACGGCGCCTACCGACGGCGCCCGCCTGCGACCACCTTGGCTTCTACGCCGTCCAGGCGGTCGAGCAATTCCTTCAGACGGTCGGGAATATCGGACTCCGTGCGGAAGGCCGGCAAGGTGCGCAGAAAGCGCTTGGTCGCCTCGGTGCCGAGCTGGCGCCGGATATCGGCGGCGAGCCCGTCGCGTTTTTCGCCATTCCTGCGGGGCATCATCCAAAATCCTGTGTCGGCTTCGAAACTCTTCCAAGGGAGGAATGGTTCCCGCATTGTAGTATGCTGGCAAGCAAAGCCGTCGGGTACGGTAAAGTTTGAATTAAAATCGAAAGGTCTGCGCCGTCCGCCATCAAGCCGCGGCAGCGGCTGCAGTAGCGCTTGCCCCTTGATTTTTGGCCGCTAAACCTCGATATCGGGCGCAAATCCACACCATTCGAAAATGACGGGAAACGGCGATGAGCGACCAGGCAAAAGACGAACGCGCGCCCGATGAAGCCGAGAAGACCGAGGCTGCCGCGGAGCCAAGGGAAGGCGGCGTCGACGGCGACTATGAAGCGCTTGTGCGGCTTCTGAAGGAAAACGAAGAGCTGAAGGATCGCGCGCTGCGCGTCGCGGCCGACATGGAGAACTTGCGTCGCCGCACCGCCCGCGACGTCCACGATGCGCGCGCCTATGCGGTTGCCAATTTTGCCCGCGACATGCTTTCGGTGTCAGACAATCTGCGCCGTGCGCTGGATGCCATCCCGGAGGAGGCCAAGGCTTCGGGCGATGCCGGCTTCAAGGCGCTGATCGACGGCGTCGAGATCACCGAGCGCGCCATGCTGTCGGCGCTGGAACGCCACGGCGTGAAGAAGCTCGAGCCCGAGGGCGAGAAATTCGATCCGAATTTTCACCAGGCGATGTTCGAGGTGCCCAATCCCGACGTACCGGCCAACACGGTCGTGCAGGTCGTGCAGCCCGGCTATTCGATCGGCGAGCGTGTTCTGCGGCCGGCCATGGTCGGCGTCGCCAAGGGCGGCCCCAAGCATGTCGCAAGCGAAGCGCCGGTGGAGCCGGGGCCGGTCAACGAGCAGGCTGAGAAAGATGCGTGAATGGTGAATGGTGAATAGTGAATGGTTAGTAGTGAATGGTGAGTAGTGAGTAGCCAATTGCTGCTCCAGCAGTCAGTGCTATTCACTATTCACTACTCAGGCCGCAAACCGCTGCGCTTCTCCGCCATAATAATTGACGTAGCGGGCGCCGATCTCCTTGACCGGCATCACCACGAACACGTCGACCGTCGAGAATTCACGGTCGATGACGCAACCGTCGCCAATGCGCGCGCCGACGCGCAGATAGCCCTTGACCAGTGGCGGCATCGCGGCGATCGCCGCCTTGGTATTGACCGCCTCGATCGGCATCAGATCCATGGAACAATAGCGCCCGGCGACGGCACGCACGTCCCAGGATGAATTCGTCCGGCAGTGGTGGGCAAGATAGGTCAGCGCCTCTGCATGTGCCGCCGGCACGGTGCCGTGGAACGACGCGCAGCCGGTCATCACGCCGATGCCGTAATGATTGATATAGGCCCAGATGCCTTGCCACAGCGCCTCGATGGTGCGCTTCGAGCGGTATTCCGGCAGAACGCAGGAGCGGCCGAGCTCGAGGAAGCGCTGGCCGGGATGCCGCGCGATCAGCTTGGTCAGTTCGAATTCACCTTCGGAATAGAAGCCTCCGGCGGCCGCGGCAATCTCCTGCCGCAGCAGGCGGTAGGTGCCGACGATGCGGCGATGCTCGGGGCCGGAAAGCGAAGTATCGAAGACCAGCAGATGGTCGCAGAGGGGATCGAAGCGGTCGGCATCGCGGCGGTCCTGCATCTGGAACAGGTCCTTCCTGGCACCAAGCTCGTCGTAGAACACCCGGTAGCGCACTTCCTGCGCGGCAGCGATCTCGGGCTCGTTGCGGGCGAGCCGCACTTCGAGATTGCCGATGCGGCCGAGCGATGCGCCTTTTATGACGGCATCGGCGTTCCGGCCGACGAGCAAAGGCCCGCTGGCGTTCGGCCGAGCATCACATTCCGGCATGACTGTATGCACGAGTGATTCTCCTTCGAGCCATCCCTCTTGGCACGGGGATACGGTGTAGGTGCAACAGGATTGTGACAGTACCGTGATACGGCTCTGCGGGCAATACTTTCGTCGGCTGGGTAATCTATCAACCGTCTATGTTGTGCCTCAGGCGGCCGCTTGCCCTTCGACCGCATGAACCAGGGCATCGGGGTCGAGCGGCTTGGTGACGAAGCCGCTGGCACCGTGAGCGAGCACGGCGTGGCGGGTCTTTTCCTGGCTGTCGGCCGACAGCACCATGATCGGCACCGGCGGCACCGCGGTCTCCTCCTCATGGCGGCGGATGGCGGCGATGGCGTCCAGACCGTCCATGACAGGCATGTGCAAGTCCATCAGCACCACGTCGTAGCGGTGCTTGTGGCCGGTGCTGATGACCGCCTCGACCGCGGCCTTGCCGTTGCCGACCACTTTCACGCGATGCCCGGCCTTCAGCAGCGTGGCGCGGGCCAGCATGGCGTTGATGTCGTTGTCCTCGGCGATCAGCACCGACAGGCCCTGCTGGCGGGCGCCAATGGCGTGCCCCGCCTGCGCGCCGCGCCTTTGCAGTTGCGGCTCGGCGATGACCGGTGCATGGCTGGTCAAAAGCACGCGCAGCAGTGTCTCGCCGCGCACCGGCCTCGCCAGGAAGGTGGCGTAACCGTTGGCACGGAACTCGCCAAGCATGCCGCGGTCGGTCGGCGCGATCAGCGTCACTGCCTCGCAATCGGCAAATCCGCTCTGGCGCAGGCGCCTGAGCAGCCTGCCGTCGCTTTGCTCCATGGCAGCATCGATCAGAAGCACGTCACAGCCCTCGGCGAAAGCGGTGGCCTGGGCGGCGGCGGTGGCCAGATCGACCGTGCCGCCATTGGCGCGAATGGTGCGGGCGAGGGCTTCGGCCTCGACCAGGTTCTTCGATACGATCACCGCATGCCGGCCCGACAGCGCGTCCTGGCGGATCTGCGGCGCCTCGACGGCGGAAATAGCGGGAATCTCGAAGACGAATTCGGACCCCTGGCCAAGCCGGCTCGACACAGAGATAGTGCCGCCCATGGCGATCACCAGGCGTTTGGAAATGGCGAGACCGAGGCCGGCACCGCTATGCGCACGGGTCGAGGTGCCGTCAGCCTGTTCGAAGTCCTCGAATATGCGCTCCATGTCCTCCTCGCGCAGACCGGGGCCGGTGTCGGTGATGGTGAAGCAGATGCGGTCGGTGGTTTCGGTGCGGACGCGGGCGATGCTTGCCAGGACGCCGCCGCTGTCGGTGAACTTGACGGCGTTGCCGATGAGATTGAGCAGCACCTGCCTGACCCTGCCGGGGTCGGCGGTGATCAGCTGCGGCACGTCGGGTTCGACATGGCAGCCGAGGCCGATATCCTTGGCAAAAGCCCGCGCCGCCAAAAGCTCGATGACATTGTCGGCGATCTCGCGCACCGACATCGGCTGCGGTTCGGGATCGAAGCGGCCGGCCTCGATCTTGGAGTAGTCGAGCAGGTCCTCGATCAGCGCCAGCAGCGCGCTGGCCGAGGTCGAGATGGCGCCGACATAGGTCCGCTGCTCGGGCGAAAGGCTGGTGTCGGCGAGAAGCCGGGCCATGCCCATGATGCCGTTCATCGGCGTGCGGATCTCGTGGCTGACGGTGGCGAGGAAGCGCGATTTGGCCTGGCTCGCATATTCGGCCCGCTCGCGGGCGGTGATCAGCGAGGATTCGGCGCGCTTGCGAGCGGTGATGTCGCGGGCGATGGCGCGATGCGAAACGGCGCCGCTGTCCTTGTCGCGCACCGACAGCTCGATCCAAGAGAACCAGCGTGGGCCGTCCGGCGTGCGAATGGCGACGTCGGTGGAACTCAGGCATTCATGGTCGGAAAACGCGGCGTCGGGGACGATGCCGACATCGATGCCTAGTTCGGCCAGGGTCTTGCCGGCAAGCTCGCGCTGGTCGGTTTCGACAAGGTCGGCGAAAACCTTGTTGGCGTAGACAATGTGGCCGTCGCGGTCACGATGGACGACGAGATCGCCGAGTGCATCGATCAGCCCGCGAAAGCGCTCCTCGCTCTCCTGCATCTCCCACATGCGGTCGGCCAGCGTCTCGATTTCGGCGCGGCTGCGGGCGGTCGTGGCATCGAGCAGGGCCACCGCGCGGCGCTCGGTGCGCCTGTTGCGCAGATGCATGGCGAGCCCGGCGATGGCTGTCGCCAAAAGGCCGATGGTGATGAAGATCGGCGCCCCGGTCAGATGCGAAAAGCCTGCCAGCACGACGATGGCGACGAGCGTCAGGAAGGGCAGGCCTTCGCGGTTGGAGGCCGGCAGTTCCGGCGCCAGCGGTGGCGCGGCGACAAGCTGCCGTCCTGGCGCCGCGGGGGCCGTCCCGTCGGCCCGTTCGGCTGGTTCCGCCTCTCTGATGCCGGGTTCCGCAATCATACGGAAATCCTGCCAGACAGAGCTTATCGAAGGTTGTGGTTGATCGCTCGAATTTTAGCGGTCGCGCTCTTTTTTATCCCTTGGGGGCTCACATATCCACCACCACGCGGCCGCGGATCTTACCCTCGACGATGTCATGCGCGGCGCCGATGATGCCGTCGAAGCCGATGCTCGTCGACAGGCTGGCAAGCTTTGCGTGGTCAAGATCGGCGCCGATGCGGCGCCAGGCCTCGAGGCGGACCGCCTTCGGCGCCATCACCGAATCGATGCCGAGCAGCGAGACGCCGCGCAGGATGAAGGGGGCGACGCTTGCCGGCAGGTCCATGCCGCCGGCGAGGCCGCAAGCGGCGACGGCGCCGCCATAGGAGGTCATCGACAGAACGTTGGCTAGCGTGTGACTGCCGACCGCATCGACGCCGCCGGCCCAGCGTTCCTTGGCGAGCGGTTTTGCCGGCTGGGTGAGCTCGTCGCGTGAAATCACTTCCGCGGCGCCGAGGTCGATCAGATAGGGGCTTTCGGCAGCGCGGCCGGTCGAGGCGATGACGTGATAGCCGAGGCTGGACAGGATCGAGACCGCGACCGAGCCGACGCCACCGGCAGCGCCGGTCACCACCACCGGGCCGCGATCGGGCACGATGCCGTGGCGCTCCAGCGCGATGACGCAAAGCATGGCGGTGTAGCCGGCGGTGCCGACCGCCATCGCATCATGCGGGCTCATGCCGTCCGGCAACGGCACCAGCCAGTCGCCCTTGACGCGGGCGCGCCCTGCAAAGGCGCCGAAATGCGTCTCACCGACGCCCCAGCCGTTCAATATGACCTTGTCACCTTCGCGCCAGTCGGGATTGGAAGACGAGATGACGGTGCCGGCGAAATCGATGCCCGGCACCAGCGGCCAGCGGCGGATTATCGGCGCCTTGCCGGTAATTGCAAGACCGTCCTTGTAGTTCACCGTCGTCGCCTCGACCGCGACGGTGACGTCGCCCTCCATCAGGTCTGCCTCGGTAAGCTCGGTCACCGCGACTGACTGGTTTTTCTCGGCGTCACGCGAAACGAGGATGGCTTTGAAGGTTTCGGGCATTTTTTCTCCTCGGGCTTGCAGATCAGAATGTGCGGCGCCAGGCGAGTGAGGTCAATCGCTCGACGCTCCGCGCCGCCAGCCAATGAGTTCGTCGAAGACGACCAGCACCGCACCAACCGAAATGAAGGCGTCGGCGAGGTTGAAGACGGCGAAGGACCAGACCGGCGTATGGAACAGGACATAGTCGATGACATGACCGTAGATTGCGCGATCGATCAGGTTGCCGAGCGCGCCGCCGACGATCAGTGCGAAGCCGATGCGGGCAAGCAGGTGGCCGGGCGGCGTGCGGGCCGCAAGATAGAGCACGAAAGCGACCACCAGAACCGCGACGACCACCAGGCCGGTGTCGCCGAAGGACGAAAACAGCGAGAACGCGATGCCGGTGTTGTAGGTGCGGTACAGCGCCAGGAACGGAAGCAGGTCGAGCCGTTCCTGAAAGGCAAGACCGGTTTCGACTAGGTATTTCACCCACTGGTCGAGCGCTATCGCGGCGACGACCAGAAGAGCATACGGCCTCCAGGACTTCATGGTTTGCAGTTTCACGGTTTGAGATGTCACGATCTGGCGTCCTCCGGGCCGAGCTTCAGCGCGCCGCGCCGGATCTCGAACAGCATGACGCCGGTGGCCACCGCAAGGTTGAGCGAATCGGCGCGGCCGGCCTGCGGTATCCGCAGCAGTTTATCGCAGCTTGCGGCAAGCTCGTCAGGCAGGCCTTGCTGCTCGTTACCCATCATCAAAAGCACCGGGCCTTTTGAAAAATCGACCGAGCGGTAGTCGACCGCACCCTTCAGATGGGTGCCGGCGACGAGGCCGGGAAAGCTCGTTCGCCAGGCGAGAAAAGCTTCGGGCGACGCCTTGGCGACCGGCACGGCGAAAATCGAGCCCATGGTGGCGCGCACCGTTTCGACCGAAAAGGGATCGGTGGTCTCGCCGACCAAGATGACGCCCCTGGCCCCGACAGCGTCGACCGTGCGGATGACGGTGCCGAGATTGCCGGGGTCGCGGACGCGGTCGAGCGCCACCCAGACGTCGCCGTCACGGGCGCGGATGTCCTTCAACGGCAGGAATTTCTGCGAGAACACGCCGACGACCATTTGCGGATTGTCGCGGCGGGTGATGGCGACCAGCACTTTTTCCGAAACTTCAAGGACGGTGCCGCCGGCAGCGACCGTGCGCGCCGCGATCTTTTCAACCGCCGTATTGCCACGTCCGGCCTTGGCGAAGACCAATGTCCTGATCGACCAGCCGAGATCGAGCGCGTCGATGACCAGCTTCAGGCCTTCGGCCATGAAGGCATTCTGCTGGTCACGGAATTTCTTCAGCGCGAGCGCCTTGATGTCCTTGACCAGCGGGTTGGCGAGGCTGGTGACTTCCTTCACCTGCCCTGGCGCGCCCGCGTGCCGTTCGTACGCACTCATTCAGGCCACCCAGCGTGAGAACAGCGAGGTCGAAAGCGCCCGACCGGCAGATTTCTCGCGGATGATCAATTCACCCGACTCGACCGTGCCGCCCATGCCGGCGAAGGTGTCGCGCATCAGGGCATGGATGGCGAAAAAAGAGGCGCGGATCGAATAGGCGGTCAGTACCACGGCGAGCGGCTTCGGCGTCAGGATCGCGCGGCAGATATCGGTCAGCGCCGGCAGGTCCTCGAACAGCTGCCAGACCTCGCCTTTCGGTCCGCGGCCATAGGCGGGCGGGTCGAACAGGATGATGTCGTAGCGGCTGCCGCGGCGCTCCTCGCGTTCGGCGAATTTCACGGCATCGTCGACGATCCAGCGGATCGGCTTTTGCGACAAGCCCGCCATTTCTTGGTTTTCGCGCGCCCAGCCGATCGCCTTCTTGGAAGCATCGACGTGGGTGACCTCGGCGCCGGCGCGCGCCGCCACCAAGGAGGCAAGGCCGGTGTAACCGAACAGGTTCAACACCTTCACCGGCCGTTTTGCCGCCGCGATCAGTCCGGCCATGTGGTCCCAGTGCGAGGCCTGCTCGGGAAAGACGCCGACATGGCGAAACGAAGTGAAGCGGCCGAGATAATCTATGCCGTCATGCTTCATCGGCCAGGTCTCGCCGAGCGGCGTCTTGGGGAAGCGCCAGCGGCCGATGCCTTCCTCGTCGGTATCGCCGGTGAAAATGGCGTCGGCGCGCTCCCAGTCCCTGGCCGGCAAAGCCTTTTGCCAGATCGCCTGGCCCTCCGGCCGAACGATGCGGTAGGGGCCGTATTGCTCGAGTTTTTCTCCGGCGCCGCTGTCGAGCAGCGCGTAGTCCTGATTGGGGCCGACCTCGAGGATCAGCGGCAGATGTTCGGCAGGCAGCGCGCCATCGCGGCGGGATAGAGGGCGCGGCGCGGCTTTCGGCTCGGACCGGTCCTGCAGTTTAGGCTCCGAACCGGCGGTCAGGCCGGCGTCGCGCCGTCGCGGCTGCTCCGCCCCGCCCTTCGCGGGCGGGCGGCTGTCGCGGCGTTTGTCGCGAAAAGGTTTCAAGAAGGCGCATCTCCGGACGGCGGCTCGCCGCTTCTGCCACAGCACATTGACCGGCGCAACAAAAGGGCTGCCGACGTGTGCAACCGGATCAGCCGCGCCTGATCGACAGCAGGCCGACTGCGAGCGTTATGAAACCAACGGCCTTGAAGCCGGTGACGACCATATGGCCGGTTTCCCAGCTGCTCCGGATACTTTCGAAATTGTCCGGGATCGGTCCAGGCACCCAGGTGGCCAGGACATCGTTTGCCGGTTTGACCAGGGTAAACCACGCCACGAGGGCCATCAGATAAAGCACGATGGCGGCCAAAATCCACCAGAATGCCGGGCGGTCGCTGCGCAGCATCCAGGCGAGAAGCCCCGGACAGGCGATCGCGGCCACGTCCAGCGGTGCGCCGACAATCGCGAAGAATTGGAACTGAGCGTTGAAGACAGTGGTTTCACGCCAGAGCGAAGGCGGCCAACTGGTCAGCCGCGGCACCGATTCCAGCACATGGGCGAAGGATGGTCCGAGGCTGAGCGCAGCGACGATGGCGGTCAAAACCGACCAGAACAACAGCAACCCGCGTATATCCATAATGGCCAGACAACGGCGTCAGGGCGCAGACGTTCCCGTCCGCCACCATGTCGCTTGCCGCCGAAAGTGCTGGGGCTCTATCGTGATTGAAACTAGGTCATGATTCATGTCCCGTGCTGAACGCCTGCTCGACCTGATCCAGATCCTGCGCCGGCATCGCCGGCCGGTCAGCGGCCGAGCCTTGCGGGCGAAATGGGTGTGTCGATCCGCACGCTCTATCGCGATATCGCCACGCTGCAGGGGCAGGGCGCGCCGATCGAGGGCGAGGCGGGGTTGGGTTACGTGCTCAGGCCCGGTTTCATGCTGCCGCCCTTGATGTTCACCGATGAGGAGATCGAGGCGATCGTGCTCGGTTCGCGCTGGGTGGCCAAGCAGCCGGACTGGCGGCTTGCGAACGCCGCCACCGACGCGCTGGCCAAGATCGCCGCGGTGCTGCCGGACGATTTGCGCGAAGAGCTCGACGCCTCGACGCTGTTGGTCGGGTCGCGCACCGAGGTCACCGAAGGCATCGATCTCGGCGTGGTGCGGCAGGCCATCCGCGAGGAGCGCAAGCTGAGCTTTGTCTATCGCGACGCCGGCGGCGCTGCCTCCGAGCGCACCGTCTGGCCGTTCGCACTCGGCTTCTTCGACAAGGTGCGCGTCGTCGCGGCCTGGTGCGAGATGCGCCAGGATTTCAGGCACTTTCGCGCCGACCGGATATCCGGCCTCAATGCCACCGAGATGCGCTATCCGCGTCGCCGTCAGGTGCTGCTCAAAGAATGGCGGGCGACGCTCGACACGCCAAGCTAAGGCTGCTGCTCAGTTGAGACTGCTGCCAGAATCTGGCAGTGGCGTACGGTATGCTCCTCCAGTCGAAACCATCTGGAGAGCAATTCATGACACCGCCCAATTTCGTCATCCTCTTTGTCGACAAGCCTGAGCAAAGCGGCGCCTTCTACAGCGCGCTGCTTGGGCGGCAGCCGGTCGAGACCTCGCCGACCTTCGTGCTGTTCGTGCTCGACAACGGCTTCAAGCTCGGCCTCTGGTCGCGTCACACCGTGGAACCGGCCGCCGCGGCAGCAGGCGGTGGCGCCGAGATCGTCTTTGCGCTGGACACGCCGGGTGCCGTCGACGCCACCCATGCCGAGTGGGCCGGCCGCGGGCTGAAAATTCTGCAGACGCCGACCGACATGGATTTCGGCCGCACCTTCGTCGCGCTTGATCCCGACAGCCACCGGCTGCGGGTTTATTGGCAAAGGCAGTAGGGCAGTAGGGCAGTAGGCGAGAGCAAAGTAGCACTAGGCGCGGCGCCGCACGATTAGCACGGTTTCCTACTGCCCTACTGCCCTACTGCCCTACACTTGCCCGATACACGGCAATGCCGGCGGCGAGGTCCTCGAGGGCCGCGCCGACCGACTTGAACAGCGTGATGTCATCGTCGTTCTGCCGGCCTTTTTTCTGGCCGCGCGCCAGTTCATAGAGATCGGCGACGATGGCTTCCGGCTTCAGAACGCCGGAGGCCAGCGGCTGGACGATATCGCCTGCCTCCTTGGTGGCGCCGGCGCGGGTGTCGACATAGACCCGGGCGCGTGCAATCGCGTCGTCGTCGCTTTCGCGCATCGCCGGCGTGAAGCCGCCAACCAGATCGACATGGGCGCCGGGATTCAAGAGTGCGCCCTTGATCAGTGGCATGGTGGTGATGGTCGCCGACGACACGATATCGGCCTTTCCGAGTTCGGCGTCGAGATCGCCTGCTGCTTCGGCCGCAAAACCCTCGGCACGCAATCTTGCCGCGACCTTTTCGGCGTTGGCCGGCGTGCGGTTCCAGATGCGGATGTTCTTGATCGGACGTACCGCCGAATGCGCCTTTGCAAGGAACGGCGACAGCGCGCCGGCGCCCACTATCAGCAGCCGCGATGCGTCCGCGCGGGCCAGATAGGAGGCGGCCAGCGCCGACGCACAGGCCGTGCGCCACTGTGTCAGCCGCTGGCCATCGATCAAGGCCTGAGGCTCGCCGGTGGCGCCGTCGAGCAACAGGTAAAGCCCCATCACCGCGGGCTTGCCGACGGCATTGTTGTCGGGCGACACGGTGACGATCTTGACGCCGATATGGCCATCGGCCGAGGTGCCGGCTGCGTTGAAGTCGGTCCAGGCCGGCATCAAAAGCAGCGTCGAGGCGGCGCCATCGGGCCGCTCAACCGTGTGATGGTGCCTGACCGGCTGCACGGCGCCATCGCGAAAAGCGGCGCGCAACGTCTCGACCAGCCCGGAAAAGGTCAGCGCGCGGTCGACCTCGGCGGCGGAAATGGTCAGCATGAAAGGCTCCGTGGAGAACTAGGCCGGTTGTGCTTCAGGCCCGAGCCGCGGCTCAGTTCGTCGGCTTCGGCAAGGCTGGGCCCTGCGACGCGGTGGGCGCGCGGCTGACCGCCTGGCGCAGGTTCTCTGCCTCGGCGCCGCGCTGGCGCGCCAGCTTGCGGTAGCGGCCCTGCTTGGTCCAGGTCGCCAGGCTGCCGACGATCATGCCGATGGCCAGCGCCAGGAATAGGAAAATGAAGAGCGGCATGGTCAGCGTCAGCGCCGGATTGCCGGGGTTGAACGGATCGAGCGTGAAGGCGACCGGTTCGCGGTTGGCGACGGCCAACGCAATCAGGATGACGGCCAGCGGCACGAAAACCACGATGAGGAGAAAGCGATTGAACATGTTTTTCCGTTCGGAAGAAAAGGCGGGAGCGGTGGCGGGCGCCGCGCCTATTTGCCTCCGTTCAGCCTTTCACGCAATTCCTTGCCGGTCTTGAAGAACGGTACCCATTTCTCCTCGACCTCTACGGATTCGCCGGTGCGCGGGTTGCGGCCGGTACGGGCAGGGCGGTTTTTCACCGAAAACGCGCCGAAGCCGCGCAACTCGACCCGGTTGCCCTCGGCAAGCGCGTCGGTGATTTCATCGAAGATGGCGCTGACAATGTTTTCGACGTCGCGCAGGAAAAGATGCGGATTACGCGTGGCGATGATCTGCACAAGTTCGGATTTGATCATGAAAAGGCTCCCCGTAAAAGCAGTGCCGCCGAAATTATCAGAATGATTTTATTTGGTTTTTCACTCGTCCCAAGCGGTTCCTCAAGGGTGCCAGACGGAAACGAGACCGTCAAGAAACAAGCGGTCCGCTCCAATTTCGTGAAGGACGTCGCCGCCATGGCCGGGCAGGCCAAGCGCAGCACCGACGGTCTGCGCCATCGCCTTGGAGAACAGGAAACCACCACGTTTTTCCGTGTCCTTCCATTCCACCACCTTGAGCTTGGCATCGACACCCTTGCCTGCAAGCCAGTCGATTGCTTCGGCCTCGCCGCCGACCGCGTCGATCAATCTGTTGGTGACCGCCTGCCGGCCGGTGAAGATCGACCCGTCTGCGAGCGCCAGCGCCTCCGGCTTGGTCATGTTGCGGCGCTCGGCGACGATGCCGACGAACCAGTCGTAGCTGTCGAGGATGAGCTTGCGGACCATGGCGCGCTCATCGTCATTGGTCGGCTTGAAGGGAGAAGGCGAGGCCTTCAAGGGCGAGGATTTCACCTCCTCCAGCTTGACTCCGAGCTTGTCCATGAGGCCGCTGACGTCCGGGTACTGGATCAGCACGCCGATCGAGCCGACGATCGAGGATTTGCGTGCGACAATATGGTCGGCCGCGGTGGCGATCATATAGCCCGCCGAAGCCGCGAGCGTGCCGACCTCGGCCACCACCGGCTTGTCGGCGGCGAGCTTGCGCACTGCCTCATAGATCGACTCGCCACCGACGGTGGTGCCGCCGGGTGAATCGATCGACAGGATCACAGCCTTGACGCGCGGCGACTGACGGATTGCCTCCAGCCGCTTGATCAGTTCTTCGTCTTCGGTGATGGTACCTTCGATCTTGACCTTGGCGATGTGGTCGACAGCCGCGCCGGTGAAGTCGTCACCATAGATCCATGCCGAGAAGGCGATCAGTCCGGCTGCTGCGACGATAATCGCCGCAACACGCCAGAATGTCAGCTTGCGGCGCAAGCGGCGGCGGTCGATCAGGTCGTCGGCTCTCAATGCCATGGTCAGCCTCGTAGTCGGTGGGAGCAGATGCTTTTAAAGCAACCATTCGCGCCCGGCTACCGTTTCCTGACGGCCTTGCGCCAAAGGCCGTCTTAGGCATTCGCGGCAAGCCTCAACCTGTCACGTTCTACAGGCTCTAACACTGTGCGCCCATATCTGGTATGAGGTACAGGCTGCGCTGGGGCCATTTTCATTGTACAGGGGCGGCTGTCACATTTTTGCGGTTTTCCTCGGCTTGTGCTTGCTTGAGGGCGCCGGCACCCCACCTATAGGGCGGCCTGGCGGGCAGGGGTTTAGAAGAAGCAGTCATGTTAGCGGGACCAATCGAACCGACCAACACCGAGACGGAGTTGGCTCCCAAGGCCGCAGGCCGGGCGCGGGTCGACGCGTTTGACGTTGCGCAGCGTCATTCGCGCCGGGTCCGTATCCTCAAGCTGGCCGTGCCGCTGGTCGCTGCCGTGATTGCGGTCGCGTTTCCGGTCTATTCCTATCTCATGGCTCCCGCTGCAATCGAGGTGCAGGCCGACGGCGGCGCCTTTGCCGATGGCAAGCTGGTGATGGCCAATCCCAAGCTCAACGGCTTCACCAAGCAGGACCTGCCCTATTCGATGACGGCCCTGCGCGCCATACAGGACGTCAGCAAACAGGGCATCATCGATCTGGAAGGCATCAAGGCCAAGCTGCCGATTGCGGCCGACAACACGGCCGCCATCAACGCCACGCACGGCACCTACGATCGCGACGGCAACACGCTCAGCCTGACCAGCGATGTGACCGTGTCGACGACGGATGGTGTGGTGGCAAAATTCAAATCAGTCTATCTCGACATGGGCGAAGGCACTATGAAGACAAGCGAGCCCGTCGATGTCAGCCGCGGCGGGTCGCGGATCAGGGCGGATTCGATGTCGGTCCAGGACAATGGCAAGGTCCTGGTTTTCGAGAACAAGGTGCGCGTCGACATCGATCCCGCCAGTTTGAAGGCGGCAGAGGCAAAGAGCGGAGAGACCAATGCGGTTCAGTAGTTCGGCACGGCGCCTCGCCGCGATTTCGGCGTTGCTAACCTTGGGGCTGACCTTGGGGACGGCGCCGTCGCTGGCGCAGTCCAAGGCCACCAGCCAAATGTCCGGCCTCAGGCTGTCGGGCGACAAGCCGATCCAGATCGAAAGCGACAAGCTCGAGGTGCGCCAAGCGGAAAGCGTTGCCGTCTTCACCGGCAACGTCAACGTCGTCCAGGGTCCAACTGTGCTCAAGGCCGGCAAAATGACGGTCTATTACGTCAGGGATGCAGGCGCCGCCAAAAGCGCCCAGCCGGCGGGTGCCGCGGCAATGACCGGATCCGCCAACATCGACCATCTCGAGGTCGACGATAAGGTCTACATCAAATCGGACAATCAGGTTGCCACCGGCGACCGCGGCACTTTCGACATGAAGACCGAAGTGCTGGTGCTTTCGGGCAGCAAGGTCGTGCTCTCGCAAGGCGACAACGTGCTTGTCGGCTGCAAGCTCACTGTGCAGATGAAGAGCGGCCTTGCCCAGGTCGACGCCTGCGGCGGCCGCGTCATGATGTCGATCACGCCGCCGGCGAAGTCTGGAGCAGCGAAACCCTGATGACCGGCATATCGTCGCTGCTGGCGCGTCTTCCAGGGCGCGCCGCCAGCCAACTTGCGGCACCGGCCAGGGTCACCGTCGAAGCGGCAAAGTTCAAGGGAACCTTGATCGCCAAGGGGCTGACCAAAAGCTACAAGGGCCGCAAAGTCGTCAGCGGCGTGACGCTGGGCGTGCGCGCCGGCGAGGCGGTTGGGCTGCTCGGCCCCAACGGCGCCGGCAAGACGACCTGTTTCTACATGGTAACCGGCCTGGTGCCGGTCGATGAAGGCACGATCGAAATCGACGGTTTCGACGTCACGTCGATGCCGATGTATCGCCGCGCCCGTCTCGGCATCGGCTATCTGCCGCAGGAAGCCTCGATTTTTCGCGGCCTGAATGTCGAGCAAAACATCCGGGCCGTGCTCGAAGTGGTCGAAAAGAGCCGCAAGGAGCGTGAGCGCCTGCTCGACGAATTGCTCGAGGAATTTCACATCAGCCATCTGCGCAAGGCTCCGTCGCTGTCGCTCTCCGGCGGTGAGCGGCGACGCCTCGAAATTGCCCGCGCCTTGGCAACCCGCCCCGCCTACATGTTGCTCGACGAACCTTTCGCCGGCATCGATCCGATCGCCGTCGCCGACATCCAGCAGCTCGTGCGCCACTTGACGGCACGTGGCATCGGCGTTCTGATCACCGACCACAATGTCCGCGAGACACTTGGCCTGATCGACCGCGCCTACATCATCCATGCCGGCCAGGTGCTGACCCATGGTCGAGCCGACGAAGTGGTCGCAAATGCCGATGTGCGGCGGCTTTATCTCGGCGAGGGATTTACGCTCTAAGTGCGAAATTCCGGCTCGAGCGGGATTTCCGGCGTAGTCCAGCAGCTTTTTCTTCAATTTTCTGCCTGAAAACGCTCCGACAGGCGAGTTTTACCGCTCCTCGCCTTGACAAGCAAAAGCCGGGCCAGTTTCTATGCTGGCCTGGAAAATTCCTTCCAGCAGTGCGGGTGCGTAGACGGAGCGTTTGAAACCGAACCATGGCGTTGGCGGCAAAACTACAGCTACGACAGTCGCAGTCGCTGGTGATGACGCCGCAGCTGATGCAGTCGATCCGCCTGCTGCAGTTCACCCATCTCGAGCTGGAACGCTTCATCGACGACGAGATCGAACGCAATCCCCTGCTGGAACGCGCCGAACCGCAGGAGGACGCCGCCAGCGACCAGGCGCAGAAGGGCGACGCCGCATCGGAACCGGCTGCCGACGGCGACTGGTTCGAGGCGGAAACGGCGTGGAGCGCCGAGGCGATCTCGGAAAAGCTCGATACGTCGCTGGAAAACCTGTTTCCTGACGATCCTGGTACGAGCGAGCGGCTCGGGCCCGACCTGACGGCACAATGGAAATCGGCGTCCGGCAACGGTTCCACCTCTTCCTCCGACGGCTTCGACGTCGCGGATATGGCGGCGGCGGCCATCACGCTGCGCGACCATGTCGGCGAGCAGGTGGCGCTCGCCTTTGCTGATCCGGCGGCGTGCCTGATCGCCGGCGAGCTTGCCGACGGCCTCGACGAGGCCGGCTACATGCGTGCCGACATGGCCGAGATCGCCGCCCGCCTCGGCACGGACGCCACGGCGATGGCACCGGTCCTGGCGGTCTGCCAGACATTTGAGCCAGCCGGCATATTCGCCCGCGACCTCGCCGAATGCCTGTTGCTGCAGCTGGCCGTGCGCGACCGGCTCGATCCGGCGATGAAGGTGCTGATCGCCAATCTCGAACTCCTGGCACGGCGCGATTTCCAGACGCTGAAGCGGATTTGCGGCGTCGACGAGGAGGATCTGCTCGACATGCTGGCCGAGATCCGGGCGCTCGACCCGCGGCCTGGAATGGCGTTTTCGCGCGGTGCCAGCGATGCGATCGTGGCCGACGTCGAGGTGCGTGCAGCCAATGACGGCAGCTGGACGGTCGAGCTCAATGCCGAGACGCTGCCGCGCGTGCTGGTCGATCACATCTATTTCGCCCAGGTCACGCCACATGCGAAAAACCAGGCGGAAAAGGATTTCCTTGCCGAATGCCTGCAGAACGCCAACTGGCTCACGCGCAGCCTCGACCAGCGGGCGAAGACCATTCTCAAGGTGGCCTCTGAGATCGTGCGCCAGCAGGACGCTTTTCTCGTCCACGGCGTGCGGCACCTGAAGCCGCTCAACCTGCGCACGGTGGCGGACGCCATCGGCATGCACGAATCAACGGTCAGCCGGGTCACGGCAAACAAATACATGCTGACGCCGCGCGGTGTGTTCGAGCTGCGCTATTTCTTCACCGCCTCGATCGCTTCGTCAGGTGGCGGCGATGCGCATTCGTCGGAAGCGGTGCGCGACCGCATAAAGCAGCTGATCGACGAGGAGAAAGCCATCGATGTGCTTTCCGACGATGCCATCGTGGACATGCTGCGGGAAAGCGGCGTCGACATCGCCAGGCGCACGGTGGCCAAATACCGGGAAGGCATGAACATACCCTCTTCGGTGCAGCGGCGGCGCGAAAAACGCGCTTTGGCCAGCGCCGGCCGTTGATCTCCGGCGGAATTTCCACAGCTTTCGCCCTTCATTGACAAGCGGCGACGAAGTGGCTAGAAGCCCGCCCGCATGAGACGGGCTGGCGAGTGGATTTGAGTTCGCCGATGCCCGCACGAGAGATGGTCCGTCACGACGTAGGCCACGGGACGGCCAAGAAGGCGGCTTGTGATCAACCGGAAAGTTCGGATCTAAAATCGGCGCAAGTGACGCCGCAAAAGCTTGTGCGCGCGGACCACGAGTATAAACTCGGGACAGTTTGAAGCCTGAGCAAGGAAGGTCAGTTTTCAGATGACACTGCGCATATCGGGAAAACACATGGATATCGGCGATGCGTTCCGTACGCGCATCAACGACCGTGTCGGGGAAGTGATCGGGAAATATTTCGATCGGGGCTTTTCAGGGCAAATCGTAGTCGTCAAATCGGGGTCGCGCTACACGGCCGATTGCATGATCCGGCTGGACTCCGGTGCTTCGCTGCAGGCGACCGGCGATGCCCAGGATCCAACGCTTGCCTTCGATACTGCGGCAGACCGTCTGGAAACGCGCCTCAGGCGCTACAAGCGCCGGCTGAAGTCGCACAATTCAGGCAATAGCAACGGCGAGCTCACCGACGTCGCCTATACGGTGATGGCGCCGCTTGCCGACGACGAGGAGGACATACCGGAGAATTTCGCGCCGGCCATCGTCGCCGAATCGACTATGACGCTGCGGACCATGTCGGTGGCGTCAGCGGTGATCGAACTCGACACCAAGGACAGCCCGGTCCTGGTCTTCCGCAATGCCGGAAATGACCATCTCAACATCGTCTATCGCCGGCCGGACGGGAATATCGGCTGGATCGACCCGTCCACGGCCAAGGTCGCGCAGGGGTAAAGACCAGCCGCACGCGAGCGTGGGGACTGGCGACGGCAGGCGAACAAGGGATTTCAAGCATGGATCTGAGCGATCTCGTCAGCGTTCCGGCAATCATGCCGGCGTTGAAGGCGAACTCCAAAAAGCAGCTGCTGCAATTGCTGTCCGAAAGGGCGGCGGCAATTTCCGGCATTCCGGAGCGAGAGGTGTTCGACACCATCCTGCAACGCGAGCGGCTCGGCTCCACCGGCGTCGGCAACGGCATCGCCATTCCGCACGGCAAGCTGGCTGGGGTGAAGCGGATCGCCGGCGTTTTTGCCCGGCTGGAGACACCGGTGGACTTCGAGGCCCTCGATGATCAGCCGGTCGACCTGGTGTTTCTGCTTTTGGCTCCCGAAGGTGCCGGCGCCGACCACCTCAAGGCGCTGTCGCGCATCGCGCGGGTGCTGCGCGACGCCGACACGGTTGCCAAGATCAGGGGCACGCGCGACGCCGTGGCCATCCATGCGCTGCTGTCGGACACGCAGGCCTCGCACGCCGCTTGAGGTTTTGATTAAATCCTTTGAAGGGCCGCCGTGAGCGGCCCTGTCCGTTTCCAGCCAGATCGCTGCGCCGTATTTGTCAGTCGATGGCGCCAATGTTGGTGGATAGCGACGTTAGTGGATAGCGACCGGGGTCAGATCGTTTTCCAGCGCGCCAGCCAGTGCCCGGTCGCGAGCGTCCGAAAGCAGGATCGGCTGGCCATTAGCGGCAAACAGGGCCCACAGTTCCAGACCCGGCGCGATTTCGCCGAGGCCCGGGAAACGGCCGCGCAGATCGTCGCTCGACACTTTCCTGAGATAGGCGACCGAACCTTCGCCGAGATGGGCGAATTCGCCGCTGGTCATGATGATATTCTCGTTAGTTCTGGTCATTTCAAGCCTCCTTGCCGCGAGACGCCGCTCAAGGCCATCCCGCATGAGAGCTATCGGCAAAAATCAGTCTTTCACCGATATGTTTATTTTTCGTACCAGCCGTTCGGATTCCGGCCGATCGAGATCGATCGACAGAAGGCCGTTCTTCAATTCCGCCGCAATCACCCGCATGCCGTCGGCCAGCACGAAACAGCGCTGGAACTGGCGCGCGGCGATGCCGCGGTGGAGAAATTCGCGCTCGGTGTCGTCGTTCTGACGGCCGCGCACGACCAACTGGTTCTCCTCCGTTGTGACATCGAGATCGCTTTCCGCGAAACCGGCGACGGCGAGCGTGATACGCAGCCTTTCGGTTTTGCCGTCGGCACCGCTGAGGCGCTCGATGTTGTAGGGAGGATAGCTGTCACCGGACTTTGCCAAGCGCTCCAGCGTCTTTTCCATGGAATCGAAACCGAGGAGAAGCGGGCTGGAAAAAGGCGTCATTCGGCTCATGTTACAGTGTCCTCTCAAGAGCGACATAAAGTGGAAAAACCCGGATGGCATTTTTCCCGATGGTCTTGATATGGTCCGCCGCCCGGCAGACTTCAAGCCGTCACACGTCCCGCCCAAAAAGACTTGCCAAAACAAGGAATTGAAATGCCCCAATCCCGCAGGATCATCATCGACACTGACCCCGGCCAGGACGATGCCGTCGCCATATTGCTGGCGCTCGGCAGCGCCGAGCTGGAGATCGTAGGCATCACCGCGGTGGCCGGCAACGTGCCGTTGAAACTTACCGAAAAAAACGCCCGCAAGATCTGCGAGCTGGCCGGCCGGCCGGACGTCAAGGTCTATGCAGGCGCCATCCGGCCGCTGGCGCGCGAACTGGTCACCGCCGAGGAAGTGCATGGCAAGACCGGCCTCAACGGGCCGCAACTGCCCGAACCAAAGATGAAACTGCAGGAAGAGTATGCGGTCGATTTCATAGTCGAGACACTGATGAGGGAGGAGAGCGGCACGATCACGCTTTGCGCGCTCGGGCCGCTCACCAACATTGCGTTGGCGCTGATCCGCGAGCCGAAAATCGCGCCGCGCATCAAGGAAATCGTGCTGATGGGCGGCGGCTTCTTCGAGGGCGGCAACGTCACGCCGACCGCCGAGTTCAACATCTATGTCGATCCGCATGCCGCCGATGTCGTGTTCAAATCCGGCATTCCGATCGTGATGATGCCGCTGGACGTCACCCACAAGGCGCTGACCACCGCCAAGCGTACGAAGGCCTTCCGTAAGCTCGGCACCAGGGTCGGCACGGCCACCGCGGACATGCTGGAATTCTTCGAACGTTTCGACGAGGAGAAATACGGTACCGACGGCGGCCCGCTGCACGATCCTTGCGTCATCGCGTATCTGCTGAAGCCGAAGCTGTTCAAGGGTCGCAACTGCAATGTCAGCGTGGAAACCGCCTCGGAGCTCACCATGGGCATGACGGTGATCGACTGGTGGGGGGTGACCAAGCGGCCGAAGAACGCCATGGTGATGCGCGACATCGATCATGATGCGTTTTTCGCGCTGTTGCTGGAAAGGCTGGGGCGGCTTTAGCGCCGTCTTTCATTCCCGAAGCAGACGATACGTTTCGGTGTCGTTCATGCGACGCTGTCGCTCGATCAAAACTTGCGAGCCGATGGCGCGCGGCGCGCGCGGGTCGCCATACACGAACACCAGGAGGTTACTTTCTTCGAGACGGATTCCATAGAGATAGCGGAATCCGTCACCGACCGCCCCTTCAGCATTGAGGACGTTAACCACCGTGCCTGTCACGCGCTCCACATCGACGATGGGGCTGCTCCGCCTTGCAATCAGTGCACCGATTGCCAAAATGCAGACGCCCACCACAAGGCTGGTGATAATGACGCCCCGGAGGTTTTCCCGCAGTATCAACAAGGTGAAGGCCAGCCGCGCTCTTGCCATGGTTCAACTTGCAAACCGGTAAAAGACGAAGCCATTGTCGCGCGTGACGCGCTCGATGCCAACGCGCGAGCCGATCAGATGCGGGAGGTCGTCGTAAACGAGGACCGTCGAACCGTTCTCAAGGACCAGCAGATATTGGATATTGCGCCCTTTACCCTGTCCACTTTTGATCGTTGCATCGACCGGGTCGACCGACCGGATCGGACTTGCGTCATTCGCCCATTTGTTCAGAGCCGACGGAACCATCGCCGCGAACAAAGCGATGGACAGGATCACGCCAAACGCGTTCCTTTTCAAATCCGCGTAAGTCCACGGCATAGACATGAATCCCCAACTGTTGATCCATGTGGTGGCCTGAAGGCCGACTTTCAATCGGCCTTCCTATTCCAGGATGTTGCTGTTGGCGTCGCCGGGCTCGCGGCCGTTACTTCGCCTTGGAACAGGCCAGCCACAGGCCGCCGCCGACCAGGAAGCTGCCGCTGATCCTCGACAAGAGCTTGACGCGGCCGGCCGACAGCAGACGCCCGGCGCGGCCGGCGGCCAGCGCGTAGGTCGAATCCGAGACGGCGGCGAAGATCATCGCGGTGAGACCCATGACGCCGATCTGTAACGCGTAATTGCCTTCAGGCGCGATGAACTGCGGAAAGAAGGCGCCGAAGAACACTAGAGCGTCGGACGTTCAGTTTGAATCGCGAGGGATTCCAGTGAGGCGTGGTTCATGATTCACTTCCTGTAGGAGGTGATTT
>NZ_JAMYVK010000018.1:0-115831 GCF_040323975.1 Mesorhizobium sp. M0019
TGGCATCCCGAACCCCCTCGCGCAAAAGCGCAAAACTGTTCGCGATGTCCTCGCACATCTGTTCGCGATGTCCCCAGTCCAAACACCCCTGTGGGAGAAGGTGGATCGGCGCGCAGCGCCGAGACGGTTGAGGGGTGCTGGACGGAGTGCTGCCGGTGCCAAGCTGGAGCACCCCTCATCCGACCGAGCTTCGCTCGGCCACCTTCTCCCACAGGGGGAGAAGGGAGAGGCGCTGCTGCTGCCCCCGCTCCTCAAGCCCCCGCGCTATACGCCGCGATCGCCGCCATATTCACGATGTCGCTGTCCTTGGCATTCAGCGAGACGATCTGAACCGGCTTGTTCAGGCCGACCAGCAGCGGGCCGATGACGGTCGAGCCGCCGAGCTCCTGCAGCATCTTGGTCGAGATGGAGGCCGAGTGGAAGGCCGGCATGATCAGCACATTGGCCGGGCCGGTCAGCCTGATGAACGGGTACTGCGCCATGGCGCGGGCGTTGAGCGCCACGTCGGCGGCCATCTCGCCGTCATACTCGAAATCGACGCGGCGCTTGTCGAGGATGCGCACCGCTTCCTGGACGCGCTCGGAGCGTTCGCCCTGCGGATGGCCGAAGGTCGAATAGGCGAGCATGGCGAGCCTCGGCTCGTAGCCCATGCGGCGGGCGAAGCCGGCGGCCTCCTCGGCGATGTCGGCGATCTCGACGGCATCAGGCATGTCGTGCACCGCGGTGTCGGCAACGAGGACGGTGCGACCCCGCGCGAGCACGATCGACACGCCGATGACGCAGTGGCCGGGCCTTGCGTCGATGACGCGGCGGATGTCGTCGAGCGCCGTCGAATAGTTACGGGTAACGCCGGTGACGATGCCGTCGGCATCGCCCAGCGCCACCATGCAGGCGGCGAAATGGTTGCGGTCGTTGTTGATCAGCCGCTGGCAGTCGCGGAACAGAAAGCCTTTGCGCTGCATGCGCTCGTAGAGATAGTCGGTGTAGACCGAGTTGCGCCGCGACAGCCGCGCATTGATGATCTCGATGCCTTGCTTGCCGAGATCGATGCCGGCATTCCTGGCGTTTTCCTTGATGATGTCGTCGCGGCCGAGCAGGATGGCGGTGCCGAGCCGCTGGTTCACATAGGAGACGGCGGCGCGCATCACCTGCTCCTCCTCGCCCTCGGCAAAGACGATGCGCTTGGGCTGGCGGCGGACGCGGTCGTAGATGCGCTGCAGCGTCGAGGCGATCGGGTCGCGGCGGGCGGAAAGCTCCTGCGCGTAGCGGTCGAGATCGAGGATCGGCTTGCGCGCGACGCCGGAGTCCATCGCCGCTTTGGCCACCGCGATCGGAATGGCCGAGATCAGGCGCGGGTCGAACGGCACCGGGATGATGTAGTTGGGGCCGAATTTCGGCCGCATGCCCTGATAGGCGGCGGCGACGTCGTCGGGCACGTCCTGGCGCGCCAGTTCGGCGAGCGCTTTGGCCGCGGCGATCTTCATGTCGTCATTGATGGTGGTCGCCCGCACATCGAGCGCGCCGCGGAAGATGTAGGGGAAGCCAAGCACGTTGTTGACCTGGTTGGGATAGTCGGACCGTCCCGTCGCCATGATGGCGTCGGTGCGGATCTCGGCGACCTCCTCAGGCGTGATCTCGGGGTCGGGATTGGCCATGGCGAAGATGATCGGGTTCTTGGCCATCGACTGCACCATTTTGGTGGTCAGCGTGCCCTTGGCCGAGAGGCCGAGGAACACGTCGGCGCCGTCCAGCGCCTCGGCCAGCGAGCGCGCGCCGGTTTTCACGGCATGCGCCGATTTCCACTGGTTCATGCCTTCGGTGCGGCCCTGGAAGACGACGCCCTTGGTGTCGCACAGGATGATATTTTCTGGCGCAAAGCCCATCGCCTTCATCAATTCGATGCAGGCGATGCCGGCAGCACCGGCGCCGTTGCAGACCATTTTCGTGGTCTTCATGTCGCGGCCGGTGATTTCCAGCGCGTTGATCAGGCCGGCGGCCGAGATGATGGCGGTGCCGTGCTGGTCGTCATGGAAGACCGGGATGTCCATCAGCTCGCGCAGCCGCTGCTCGATGATGAAGCACTCCGGCGCCTTGATGTCCTCGAGGTTGATGCCGCCGAAGGAGGGGCCGAGAAAGCGCACGCAGTTGATGAATTCGTCGGCATCCTCGGTATCGACCTCGAGGTCGATGGAATCGACATCGGCGAAGCGCTTGAACAGCACCGCCTTGCCTTCCATCACCGGCTTCGAGGCCAGCGCGCCGAGATTGCCGAGGCCGAGGATAGCGGTGCCGTTGGAGATGACGGCGACCATGTTGCCGCGAACCGTGTAGTCGAAGGCGCGGCTCGGGTCCTCGGCGATGGCGAGAACCGGAACCGCGACGCCCGGCGAATAGGCGAGGCTGAGATCGCGCTGCGTCGCCATCGGTTTTGTGGCGACGATCTCCAGCTTGCCCGGACGCCCCATGGCGTGGAATTCCAGCGCCTCCTGGGCGCTGACGGAGGGCCCGTTGCTCTCGGTTTTCTTGGCCATGGTACTTTTGGTTTCCTCGCCCGTACGGCACCGCTTGAGATGGGTGCGCATGCTTTCTTTTGTGGAAGGTTCGGGATTAAGGCTACACTTCGCCGCTGTAAACCGCCAAGCATGGCTTGGAAAATTTTGGAAGCAGCTTCTTGAACGACGAGACGCCCATTCGAAGCGACAACGCCACGCCGGCCTTCGCGCCGGCGACGCCGATGATGGAGCAGTATATCGAGATCAAGGCGGCGAACCCGGATTCGCTGCTGTTCTACCGCATGGGCGATTTCTACGAACTGTTCTTCGACGATGCCGAGAAGGCAAGCCGGGCGCTCGGCATCGTGCTGACCAAGCGCGGCAGGCACCAGGGGCTCGACATCCCGATGTGCGGCGTACCGGTGCATGCCGCCGACGATTATCTGCAGAAGCTGATCGGCCAGGGGTTCCGCGTCGCTGTCTGCGAGCAGATCGAGGATCCGGCGGAGGCCAAGAAGCGCGGCGGCAAATCGGTGGTGCGCCGCGACGTGGTGCGGCTGGTAACGCCCGGCACCATCACCGAAGACAAATTGCTGGCGCCGTCGGAATCGAGTTTTCTGATGGCGCTCGGACGGGTCAAGGGCGGCAGCAGCGATACAAGAGGCGGGGAGCGCGGAAGCGCGACAGGGAACCAAGGAAGTTTCGCCCTAGCCTGGATCGAGATCTCGACCGGTGTCTTCCGCGTCGCCGAGACAACCGCCGACCGGCTGCTCGCCGATGTCTTCCGCGTCGATCCGCGCGAGCTGATCGTCGCCGAACCGGTGTTTTACGACCCGGAGCTGAAACCGGTCTTCGACGTGCTCGGCCGTGTCGCCAGCCCGCAGCCGCCGTCGCTGTTCGATTCGGCTTCGGCCGCCGGCCGCATCGCCCGCTTTTTCGAGGTGGCAACGCCGGATAGTTTCGGCACGTTTTCGCGCGCCGAACTGTCGGCGATCTCAGGCGTCATCGCCTATGTCGAGAAGACGCAGAAGGCCGAGCGGCCGCCGCTGTCGCGGCCGCAGCGCGAGGAGCAGGGTTCGACGCTGTTCATCGACCCGGCGACGCGCGCCAATCTGGAGCTGCTGCGCACGCTGTCCGGCAGCCGCGACGGGTCGCTGTTCAAGGCGATCGACCGCACGGTGACCGGCGGCGGCGCAAGGCTGCTCGCCGACCGCTTGATGGCGCCGCTGACCGACCCGGCGGCCATCGCCGCAAGGCTGGACTCGGTGTCGTTCTTCCGCTCCGAAACGCGCCTCTGCCAGGCGGTGCGGGCAAGCCTGAAGAGCGTCGCCGACATGCCGCGGGCACTGTCCAGGCTGGCGCTCAACCGCGGCGGTCCGCGCGACCTCGGCGCGCTGCGCGCCGGTTTCGAAGCGGCCGGCGCCATCGCCGAACTGTTCGGCCAAACCGCCTTGCCGGGCGAACTGGCCGCGGCGTTGGGAGCTATCAAGGCACTGCCCAGTGAACTGGCGACGCATCTGGCACAGGCGCTCAGCGACGAGCTGCCGTTGCTCAGGCGCGACGGCGGCTTCGTCCGCGGCGGCTACCACGCCGAACTCGACGAGATGCGGGCACTGCGCGACGAGTCGCGAAAGGTGATCGCCGGGCTGGAGCGTTCGCTGATCGACGAGACCGGCATCCGCTCGCTGAAGATCAGGCACAACAATGTGCTGGGCTATTATATCGAAGTCACCGCTAACCACCATGCGCTGATGACCGGCAGCGACGGCGCCAAGGCGCGCTTCATCCATCGCCAGACCATGGCCAACGCCATGCGCTTCACCACCACGGAACTCGCCGAACTGGAAACCAAGATCGCCAACGCCGCCGACCGGGCGCTGGCGATCGAGCTTGCCGCTTTCGAGGCGCTGACGGCGGAAGTGGTCGGCCAGGCCGACACGATCCGTGCCGGCGCCGAAGCGCTCGCCGTGCTCGACGTTTCGGCCGCACTTGCCTTGCTTTCCGAGAGCGAGGCCTGGTGCCGGCCGCTGGTCGATGCGAGCCTTGCCTTCGAGATTTCGGGTGGACGTCATCCGGTGGTCGAACAGGCGCTGCGGCGTTCCGGCGAAGGCCCGTTCGTCGCCAATGATTGCGATCTGTCGCCGCAAGGCGATGCCAAGGCCGGCGCGATCTGGCTGCTGACCGGCCCCAATATGGGCGGCAAATCGACCTTCCTCAGGCAAAACGCGCTGATCGCCATCCTCGCCCAGACCGGCTCCTTCGTGCCGGCGGCATCAGCCCATATCGGCGTCGTCGACCGGCTGTTTTCGCGGGTCGGCGCCTCCGACGATCTGGCGCGCGGCCGCTCCACCTTCATGGTCGAGATGGTCGAGACGGCGGCGATCCTCAACCAGGCAGGCGAACGAGCACTGGTCATCCTCGACGAGATCGGCCGCGGCACCGCCACTTTCGACGGCCTGTCGATTGCCTGGGCGGCGGTCGAATATTTGCACGAGAAAAACCGCTGCCGCGCGATCTTCGCCACGCATTTCCACGAGATGACGGCGCTGGCCGGAAAATTGCCGCGGCTCTCCAACGTCACCATGCGGGTCAAGGAATGGGAGGGCGACGTGGTCTTCCTGCACGAGGTCGGCAAGGGTGCGGCCGACCGTTCCTACGGCGTCCAAGTAGCGCGGCTGGCCGGCCTGCCAGAGGCCGTCGTCGGCCGGGCCAAGGAAGTGCTGCACCAGCTTGAAGCAGGCGAGGTCTCGGGCAAGGCCAACCGTCTGGTCGACGACCTGCCGCTGTTTTCCGTGGCAGCGAAGCGGGAGGCGTCGAAGCCGGTGAAGAGTGATGGGCTGGGTTTGGCGCTAGCGGAGATCAATCCCGACGAGATGACGCCAAGGGAAGCGCTGGAGGCGCTGTACCGGCTGAAGGGGATGGTTGGGAAGTAGTGCTCGTCCGATAGCGCTCTACGGCACCCCCCTCTGTCCTGCCGGACAGAGGGGGTGTGACGGAACGCTGCTTTGGCTTGCCTTCCGCCCCACCCCTCAAATCATCGCCAGGCCCGACTTCCGCCTCGGCGGTGGGAAGGCGCGGTCAATTTCGGCGAAATCTTCGCTCGTGAGCTCAATCTCCAACGCCGCGACATTCTGCCGGATATGCTCCGGGCGGCTGGCCTTCGGAATGGCGATCACGCCCTCCTGCGCCATCACCAATGCAAGTGCGATCTGCGCCGGCGTCGCACCGTGGCGGGCGGCGATGGCATCTAACCTGGCGTTGCGCGCCAATACCCCCTGATCGACCGGCGAATAGGCCATCAGCGGCATGCCGCGTTGCCGGCTCCACGGGGCGAGGTCGAACTCGACGCCGCGCTGCGACAGATTGTAGAGCACCTGGTTGGTCTGGACGTTGCCGCCGGCCGGCAACCGGACCAGCTCCTCCATCTCGCCGGTATCGAAATTGCTGACGCCCCAATGGCGGATCTTGCCGGCCGCCTTCAACGCTTCGAACGCCTCTACCGTTTCCATCAAAGGCACGCTGCCCGGCCAATGCAAGAGATAGAGATCAATGCGGTCGGTGGCGAGATGCCTCAGGCTGTTCTCGCAGGCCCGTTTCACGCCGGCGCGTGAGGCATTGGACGGCAGCACCTTGGAGACCAGGAAAACCTCGTCGCGGCGCCCGGCGATGGCCTCCGCCACCACCTCCTCGGCGCCGCCGCTGGCATACATTTCGGCGGTGTCGATCAGCGTCATGCCGAGATCCAGCCCGAGCTTCAGGGCATTGGCCTCGTCGCCACGGCGGCGAGCGTCTTCGCCCATCTTCCAGGTGCCCTGGCCGAGCACCGGCACAGCTTCGCCGCAGGGCAGGGAGGTCGTTCTTATCGTCGATGGCATGGCATGCTCCAGTCCGAGGCCCGGATAGCACCATAGCCGCCAAGGGAAATCCAGGCGAAGCAGAAATCCAGGTGAAGCCTCTCGCCCGGATTCCCCGGCAGCGTGACGCCTACTTCGCCGGATGGGAGGCAAGCCAGTCCTGCATCTGCTTGATCTCGGCTTGCTGCGCGGCGATCACCGCTTCCGCCAGCTTGCGGATTTCCGGATCCTTGCCATTGGCGAGCTCGATCTTGGCCATGTCGATGGCCGCCTGGTGATGCGGGATCATGCCGCGGGCGAAATCGACATCGGCATTGCCGGAATATTCGATTGCCATCATGTCGGTATGCATCTTGTCCATCGCCGCCTTGTAGCCCTCGCTCGAGGGGCTCTGCGCGCCCATTGCGCCCATCTCGTGCTTCATCTCCTCGGCTTGTGCCGGAACACTTTCGAGGAAAACGGCAAGCAGCATTCCCGCCGCCATCATCAGCAGCACGATCTTCTTGGCCAAGGTCATTCATCGTCTCCTTTTTTGAACAGGGTCTATCTGGAAGTTTTACTCAGAGTTTCAACGTCCTGAGCCGCAATGCGTTGGCGATCACCGAAACCGAAGACAGGCTCATCGCCGCCGCCGCGAGCATCGGCGACAGCAGCGTGCCGGTGAGCGGATAAAGCACGCCGGCAGCAACCGGCACGCCGAGCACATTGTAGAGGAAAGCGAAAAACAGGTTCTGGCGGATGTTGCGGATCGTCGCGCGGGCGAGCGTCCTCGCCCTGACGATGCCGTTGAGATCGCCCTTGACCAGCGTAATTCCCGCACTTTCGACCGCAACATCGGCGCCTGTGCCCATCGCGATGCCGACATCGGCGGCGGCAAGTGCGGGCGCATCGTTGACGCCGTCGCCGGCCATGGCAACGCCGGCACCGCCGGCGCGCAATTCCTCGACCAGCGCGTTCTTCTGTTCGGGCAAGAGCCCGGCACGCACCTCGTCGATGCCAAGCTTGGCTGCGATGGCCTTGGCAGTACGCTCGTTGTCGCCGGTCGCCATGACGATCTTCAGCCCGCTGTAATGCAGTGCCTTGATCGCCTCGGCGGTGGTCGCCTTGATCGGGTCGGCGACGGCGACGAGGCCGGCGAGCCGGTTGCCGACAGCAACGAACATCGCGGTCTTGCCGTCGGCCTGCAGCGCCTCGGCGCGGGCCAGGACCGCCGCCGTGTCGATGCCGAGATCGGCCATCATCGCGGCATTGCCGAGCGCCACCTTCTGCCCCGAGACCGTGCCGGAAACGCCCTTGCCGGTGACGGCCTCGAAACCGCTCGCGTCGGGGACCTTCACGCCGCGTTCGCGGGCGCCGTCGACGATCGCCTCGGCCAGCGAATGCTCCGAGCCTTTTTCCAGCCCGGCGGCGAGCGCCAGCAGATCGTCTTGCGCCATGCCTTCGACCGCGATGACGTCGGTCAGCCGCGGCCGGCCTTCGGTCAGCGTTCCCGTCTTGTCGACGATCAGCGTGTCGACCGAGGCAAAGCGTTCGAGCGCCGCCGCTTCCTTGATCAGCACGCCGGCATGCGCGCCGCGCCCGGTGGCGGTCATGATCGACATTGGCGTGGCAAGGCCGAGCGCACACGGACAGGCGATGATCAGCACCGAGACCGCCGAGACGATGGCAAACACCAGGCTGGGTTCCGGTCCGACGATCGCCCAGGCGACGAACGCTATGATTGCGACCAGCACGACGGCCGGGACGAAGTAGAACGAGACGCGGTCGGCCAACCCCTGGATCGGCGCGCGCGAACGCTGCGCCTTGGCGACCAGCTCGACGATGCGCGCCAGCGTCGTCTCGGCACCGATCCTTTCGGCGCGCATGATCAGCGAACCGTTCCTGTTCAGCGTGCCGCCGGTGAGGTTGTCGCCTTCGGTCTTCTCGACCGGCAGCGGCTCGCCTGTGATCATCGATTCATCGATGGAAGAGCGTCCTTCGAGCACAATGCCGTCGACCGGCACGGCGTCACCGGGGCGGATGCGCAAGCGGTCGCCGGCCTTGACCGTATCGAGCGGCACGTCGTTTTCAGAACCGTCCGCACCGATCAGCCGCGCCGTCTTCGGCGCCAGGTCGAGCAGCGCACGGATCGCCGACCCGGTTTTCTCGCGGGCGCGCAATTCCAGCACCTGGCCGAGGAACACCAGCGCAACGATCACCGCCGCCGCCTCGAAATAGACCGGCACGGTGCCGTCATGGCCGCGGAACTGGTGCGGAAAGAGGCCTGGAAACAGCGTGGCGACGACGCTGTAGAGATAGGCGGCACCGACGCCGAGCGAAATCAGCGTCCACATATTGGGGCTGCGGTTGAGGACCGAGTCCCAGCCGCGGTGGAAGAACGGGAATGCCGCCCACAGCACCACCGGGCTGGCCAGCGCCAGCTCCAGCCAGACCTTCGCGCGGTCGTCGATGAAGGCCTGAAACGTCAGGCCGAGCATCGGCGCCATGGCGATGAGCAGCAACGGCACGGACAGCACCGCGCTCACCCAAAAGCGCCTGGTGAAGTCGACCAGTTCCGGGTTAGGTCCCTCGTCGCCGGTCGGCACGCCCATCGGCTCCAGCGCCATGCCGCAGATCGGGCAGGAGCCGGGCTTGTCGCGGATGATTTCCGGATGCATCGGGCAAGTGTATTGCGTGCCCTTGGGCATCGGCTGCGGCGCCGGCCTGTCGCCGAGATATTTTGCCGGCTCGGCTTCGAATTTCGCCTGGCAAGCGGCCGAGCAGAAATAGAAGCCCCGGCCCTCGTGCCGCAAAAAGTGCTTGGCCGTGGCGCGATCGACGCTCATGCCGCAGACGGGATCGGTTGCGGTCAGGTATTTTTCCGGCTCGGCGACGAATTTCGCGCGGCAGCTCTCGCTGCAGAAATGATAGCGATGGCCGTCATGCTCGGCCATCGGCTTGCCGGCAGCCGGATCGACGGTCATGCCGCAGACCGGATCGCGGACGACGGCGTCCGCAGCAGAGGAGACGCCCTTTGCCGAGCAGCAGCTGCCATGGGCGTGATGATGGTGATCGGAATGCGTCATGCCGAAAGCCCCTGTAGTTCGGTGTTGCGGCGGAGGTAGTGCTTCCAGTAACTGGAAGGTCAAGGGCTGTTTCGATTTTTCGCGCCTAAGCCCTAACCGAACCGGCCGCGGGCGCGAGATGATCGTCCTGTCGGCGGCCGTGGAGAACGCGTCCGTCCGCCCCATACCCAGCGCCGCGAAAACGCGCTATAGACGCCGCCGAAACGGCGAGGCCGAACGGCATTTATGGCAAGAATATCCCTGAAGCTCGAGGAACTGATCGACGGCGAAGCCTTGCGCCGCGAGATGACCGAACTGACCGAGGCGTCGGCAGGCGACGGCTCCGGCAAGGCCGCGCGCAGCGGCGTTCTCAAGCTTCTCAAAAGCCGGCTCGCCGACGGCCGCACGGTCGCCGAACGCATGCTGATGGACGATGGCAGCGGTACCGCCTGCGCCGCCCGGCTGTCGCATCTGATGGATGAGATCATCCGCGCGCTCTACGACTTCGCCGCCACCCATGTCTATCGCGTCAAAAACCCGTCATCGGCCGAGCGCATGGCGGTCGTGGCCGTCGGCGGCTATGGCCGTGGCACGCTGGCGCCCGGGTCCGACATCGACCTGCTGTTCCTGCTGCCCTACAAGCAGACGCCATGGGGCGAGCAGATCGTCGAATACATGCTCTACATGCTGTGGGACCTCGGGCTGAAGGTCGGCCACGCCACCCGCAACATCGACGAGTGCCTCAGGCTGTCGCGCACCGACATCACCATCCGCACCTCGATCCTGGAGGCGCGCTTCCTGTGGGGCGAGCAAAAGCTCTATGACGAGCTTTTGCAGCGCTTCGACCACGAGGTGGTGCGCACCACCGGCCCCGAATATGTCCAGGCCAAGCTCGCCGAACGCGACGAGCGCCACGCCAAGGCCGGCGAGAGCCGTTACCTGGTCGAACCCAACGTCAAGGACGGCAAGGGCGGCCTGCGCGACCTGCAGACGCTGTTCTGGATCGCCAAATATTTCTACCGCGTGCGCACCGGCGAGGAACTGGTCGACAAGGGCGTCTTCACCGACGCCGAATACAGGGAATTCCAGAAGGCCGAGGATTTCCTGTGGGCGGTGCGCTGCCATATGCATTTCCTCACCGGCAAGGCCGAGGAGCGGCTGCATTTCGACATCCAGCGCGACATTGCCGAGCGGCTGGGTTACACCACCCATCCCGGCCTGTCGGCGGTCGAACGCTTCATGAAGCACTACTTCCTCGTCGCCAAGGATGTCGGCGACCTAACCCGCATTTTCTGCGCCGCGCTGGAAGAAGAGCAGGCCAAGCATGTGCCGGGCTTCAACCGCATCTTCCTCACCTTTTCGCGCCGCAAGCGCAAGCTCGCCGGCACGGCCGATTTCATCGTCGACAACCACCGCATCAACATTGCCGACGACGAGGTGTTCGAGCGCGATCCGGTCAACCTGCTCAGGCTGTTCTGGTTTGCCGACAAGCATGGCCTGGAATTCCACCCCGATGCGCTGAAGCTGTTGACCCGTTCGCTCGGCCTCGTCGGCAAGGCGCTCAGGCGCGACGAGGAGGCCAACCGGCTGTTCCTCGATATCTTGACCTCGGACCGCAATGCCGAGCTCAATCTGCGGCGCATGAACGAGGCCGGACTGCTGGCAAAGCTGATCCCGGACTTCGGCAAGATCGTCGCCATGATGCAGTTCTCGATGTACCACCACTACACCGTGGACGAGCATTTGATCCGCTGCATCGGGGTGCTGGCCGAGATCGAGCGCGGCGACGGGGAAAAGATCCATCCACTCGCCCACTCGCTGATGCCGGGGCTGAAGAAGAGCCGCGAGGCGCTCTATGTCGCCGTGCTGCTGCACGACATCGCCAAGGGCAGGCCGGAGGACCATTCGCAAGCCGGCGCCAGGATCGCCCGGCGCATCTGCCCGCATATGGGGCTCTCGCCGGCCGACACCGAAACGGTCGCCTGGCTGGTCGAGAACCACCTCGTCATGTCTATGACGGCGCAGACCCGCGATCTCAACGACCGCAAGACGATCGAGGATTTTGCCGCCATCGTGCAGTCGGTCGAACGGCTGAAGATGCTGCTTGTGCTTACCGTCTGCGATATCCGCGGCGTCGGGCCCGGGGTCTGGAACGGCTGGAAGGGCCAGTTGCTGCGTACGCTCTATTACGAGACCGAGCTTTTGTTGACCGGCGGGTTTTCGGAGGTGTCGCGCGCCAAACGGACGGCGGCGGCGCGCGAACAACTGGCCGAGGCGCTTGCCGACTGGCCGGAAAAGGCCCGCAAGCGTTATGTCGGCCAGCACTACGAGAACTATCTGCTGGCGGTCGATCTTCCCGACCAACTCCGCCATGCCGAATTCATCCGCGAGGCCGATCACGCCGGCAAGAAGCTCGCCACCATGGTGAAAACCCACCAGTTCGAGGCAGTGACCGAGATCACGGTACTTGCGCAGGACCATCCGCGCCTGCTTTCGGTGATTGCCGGCGCCTGTGCCGCGGCCGGCGGCAACATCGTCGACGCGCAGATCTTCACCACCTCGGATGGTCGGGCGCTCGACACCATCCTGATCTCGAGGGAGTTCGACCTCGACGAGGACGAGCGCCGCCGTGCCGAGCGCGTCGGCCGGCTGATCGAGGACGTGCTATCGGGCAAGAGCTGGCTGCCCGAAATGATCGAGAAGCGGACCAAGCCGCGGCGCGGCGCCAAGGTTTTCCGTATTCCGCCACGCGCCGAGATCCGCAACACGCTGTCGAACCGTTTCTCGGTGATCGAGGTCGAGGGGCTGGACAGGCCGGGCCTTCTGTCGGAGATCACCGGCATGTTGTCGGACCTGTCGCTCGACATCGCCTCGGCCCACATCACCACCTTCGGCGAAAAGGTCATCGACACGTTCTACGTCACCGATCTCACCGGCCAGAAGATCGACAGCCCGTCGCGTACGGCGACCATCCGCAACAGGCTGATCGCGGTGCTCGAGGGCACGGCGTCCGAGCGCGGCAAGACCAAAACGGCCGCCGAGTGACTGTTACCTTCCATTTGCCCCAATCGCACAGGCAGTCTTCAAGCGCATGAG
Source organism: Mesorhizobium sp. M0019 (assembly GCF_040323975.1). Classification (NCBI taxonomy): domain Bacteria; kingdom Pseudomonadati; phylum Pseudomonadota; class Alphaproteobacteria; order Hyphomicrobiales; family Phyllobacteriaceae; genus Mesorhizobium; species Mesorhizobium sp. M0019. The sequence goes on from NZ_JAMYVK010000018.1 coordinate 12,487, forward strand.
CCTTGTCAAGAAATTCGCCACGGTCGCTTCCGGCACGCTGATGAGCCGCGCCCTCGGTTTCGGCCGCGAGATGCTGATGGCTGCCGCACTCGGCACCGGGCCGATCGCCGACGCTTTCAACGCCGCCTTCCAGTTTCCCAACACCTTTCGCCGGCTGTTCGCCGAAGGCGCCTTCAATGCCGCCTTCGTGCCGCTGTTCGCCAAGGAGATCGAGACGCACGGCACCGACGGCGCCAAGCGCTTTTCCGAAGAGGTGTTCGGCGTCTTGTTCACGGCGCTTCTGGCGCTGACCATCGCCATGGAACTGGCGATGCCGCTGATCGTGCGCTACCTGGTGGCGCCGGGCTTTGCCGACACGCCGGGAAAATTCGAGACGACGGTGGCGCTGGCGACCGTCATGTTCCCCTACCTGATCTGCATGTCGCTCGGCGCCATGATGGCCGGCATGCTGAATTCGCTGCGCCGCTATTTCGCCGCTGCGGTGGCGCCGGTGTTCCTCAACGTCATCCTTATCGCCGTGCTTGCCTATGCCTGGTACAAGGGTTCGGACGCCCGCACCGTTGGTTTCGGCCTGGCCTGGGGCGTGCTGGCGGCCGGCCTGGTGCAGCTGGCGATCGTCTGGGCGGCGGTGCGCCATGCCGGCATTTCGATCGGCTTCCGGCGGCCGAAGATGACGCCGAACGTCAAGCGGCTGCTGATCCTGGCGCTGCCGGCGGCGATCACCGGCGGCATCACCCAGATCAACCAGCTGATCGGCACGGCGATCGCGTCGGCGCAGGACAGCGCGGTGTCGTCGCTGGCCTATGCCGACCGCGTCTACCAGCTGCCGCTGGGCGTCGTCGGCGTCGCCGTCGCCATCGTGCTTTTGCCGGAACTGTCGCGGGCGCTGAAATCAGGCAATCTGGTCGAGGCCGCCAATCTGCAGAACCGCTCGGTCGAGTTTACCCTGTTCATGACCTTGCCGGCGGCGGCCGCGCTGCTGGTCATGTCCGAGCCGATCGTGCGGCTGGTCTATGAGCGCGGCGCCTTTGCCGCCAACAATTCGACGCCGACGGTCGCGGCAATCCTGGCGATCTTCGGCCTCGGCCTGCCGGCCTTCGTGCTGATCAAGGCGTTCACCCCAGGCTATTTCGCCCGCGAGGACACGCGCACGCCAATGATTTTTGCCGCCATCTCGGTGGCGGTTAACATTACGACGGCGCTGACGCTGTTTCCGACCATGGGCGCGCCCGGCATTGCCGTTGCCTCCGCTGTCGCAGGCTGGGTCAATGCGGCGATGCTGCTCGCCGTGCTGATCCGGCGCGGCCATTGGGGCCGCGACGTGCCGCTCATGAAACGCATCCCGCGGCTGGTGCTGTCGGCGGCGGTGATGGCCGCGGCGCTCTATCTTGCCGAACACTGGTTCGCCGCAAGGCTCGGCTCCGGCTCGCCGCTGGTGATCAAGGCGGTAACGCTGCTTGCGCTCGTCGCCGGCGGGGCGCTGCTCTACTTCGTTACTGCCTTCGCCACCGGCGGCGCCGATTTCGGCATGATCCGCCGCAATATCGGGCGCAAGGGCTCCCAGCCGGTCAAGCAACAGTCTCCAGATCCGTGAAGCGGAATTCGTCCGCCGTCGAAAGCATCGGAACGGCATAGTAGCGCGCACAGGCGTAGTGGAAACAGTCGGCCATGTTCAGGCGGCCAGCGTTGTTGCGAAACCGCGATGCAGCCTCGACTGACAGAGATGCCGCGTCAGAGGCAGGCGGAAGCTCCCGCAAGGTGATTCCACGCTCTTCGAGAAAACGGCTGACTATCTTGAAGCTTGTGGCGACCGGGACGGCTAGCTTTTCCGATCGCGAAAGCGCCATCACGGCTTCCCAAACCGCGATAGCCGACGTGAACGGAGCCGACGCCTTCATGACCGCCTGCGCGCAGCGCGGGGCTTCGGTCTCGTTGCTCAGTATTGCAACGATAGCGGCTGCATCGATGAACATCAGTCTTCGCCGGACAATTCGTCGTAGACCGAGCGCGGCAGCGGCTTGCGCGCCTGCTCGCTCAGCTCAATCCCGAACTCGGCCCGGAGCCGTGCCGCCGTTTCCAGCGGCGTCTCGCGATTGCGTCGGCGCTCCAGAGCTTCGCGCATGGCGATCACGATTGCCTCGGTGATCCCGACACCTTCAAGCCTGGCAAAAGCCCGCGTCAGGCTGTCCGCTTCCTTGTTGTTGATGTTGATCGTCATTGTTTTGCTTCCGCTGTGTAGCAAATATTATGTAGCTATCTACATCAGTCGGTCAATGTGGCCCTAAGCCAAATCGAAGCGATTGCCGAGGTGAGCTATTTTGTTCTTGCCTTGTGCCGGCAGCTATGCTACCAATTTCGGTATGGTGCTGATTGGCGCCGAAGACCCGCCGCAAGGCGGGTTTTTGTTTCTGGTCGGCGCCATCCCCCTCAAACAGCCCCTGCGGCGTCTTAGTCGGCCGAAGCGCAAAGCCTGCGCGCCCAGTCAATACCCCTCTTGATCGCCTCCTCGCTCTCGTCCATAAGCGCGCCGTCGCAAGACTTTCGCCGCGCGCGAAACGGCCCTCCACAAGCCAGGGAAACACTATGACCGACCTCAACCAGCCCGCCTTCAAGCCGCTCGTCTTTTCCGGCGTCCAGCCAACCGGCAATCTGCATCTCGGCAATTATCTCGGCGCCATCAAGAAATTTGTCGCCCTGCAGGACACCTCCGACTGCATCTATTGCGTCGTCGACCTGCATTCGCTGACCGCACAGCTCGTCTATGAGGATCTTCAGGACCAGACGCGTTCGATCACCGCGGCGTTTCTCGCCTCCGGCATCGACCCGACCAAGCACATCGTCTTCAACCAGTCGCGGGTGATGCAGCACGCCGAGCTTGCCTGGATCTTCAACTGCGTGGCGCGCATCGGTTGGATGAACCGCATGACGCAGTTCAAGGACAAGGCCGGCAAGGACCGCGAGAACGCCTCGCTCGGCCTGCTTGCCTATCCCTCCCTGATGGCCGCCGACATCCTTGTCTACCGCGCCACCCACGTGCCGGTCGGCGACGACCAGAAGCAGCATCTGGAACTGACCCGCGACATTGCGCAGAAATTCAACAACGACTTTTCAGACCGCATCGCAGCGCTTGGCGTCGGCGTCGAGATGCAGGTCGGCGAGGAGACGGTGAACGGCTATTTCCCGCTGACCGAGCCGGTCATCGGCGGCCCGGCGGCGCGCATCATGTCGCTGCGCGACGGTTCGAAAAAGATGTCGAAGTCGGACCCGTCGGACCTGTCGCGCATCAACCTGACCGACGACGCCGATGCCATCTCGAAGAAGATCCGCAAGGCCAAGACCGACCCGGAGGATTTGCCCGGCGAACTGGACGGGCTTGCCGGCCGGCCGGAAGCGGAAAACCTCGTCGGCATCTATGCCGGCCTCGCCGAAATCTCGAAAGAGGCCGTCCTGAAGGAATTCGGCGGCCAGCAGTTTTCGGTGTTCAAGCCGGCGCTGGCCGATCTCGCCGTGGAAAAGCTGGCGCCGATCGCCGGCGAGATGCGCCGCATCTCCGCTGACGGCGCCTATGTCGACGCGGTGCTGCGGGATGGCGGCGAGCGTGCCGGCACATTGGCCGAAGCGACCATGAAGACCGTGCGCGACATTATCGGCCTGCTGCAAGGCTAATGCATGTCGCGCAAAAGTGTGCAGCGGTTTTGCGATAACGACATGCATAAAACAAGAACCTGAAGCGCGTCGCTGGTCGAACGCGACGCGCTTTAAGCTGCACCAACATTGCCACAGCCGCCGGTCGCTTGCGGGCGGGCTGTGGCGGTGGCAGATTGCGACCGAAACCATCGAACAGGGTGAATATGGTCTCCAAACGCCTCAGCCGCGAAGCCGGTCATCGCCGCAAGTTCCTGGCGATCATCGACGACACGCCCGAATGCGAGCGCGCCGTCGCCTACGCCTCGAAGCGGGCGCAAAGCACGGGCGGCGTACTGGTGCTGCTCTATGTCATCGAGCCGGATGATTTCCAGCACTGGCTGGGCGTCGAGAAGATCATGCGCGAGGAGGCGACCGCCACGGCGCGCGCGGCACTGGACAGCTACGCCAACAAGGTGCGCCAGAAGCTCGGCATCGAGCCGGAACTGGTGGTGCGCGAAGGCAAGCCGACCGAAGAGATCCACAAGCTGATCGAGGAAGACCAGGACATCGCCATCCTGGTGCTGGCGGCAGGCGCCGGCAAGGAAGGGCCTGGGCCGCTGGTCGGCGCGGTCGCCGGCAAGGGCGCCGCCTTTCCGATTCCCGTCACGGTGGTGCCGCAGAACCTGTCCGACGAAGAGATCGACAGCCTCGCCTGAGCGCGCCTCGCTCAAGGCAGGGGTAAAACATTCCGCCTGCCGCTACCGCCGGCGATGCCTTTCGCTTGAATGTCGGGCGGATAAAGCCTAATTAGAATAATTCCAAACTAGCTGCCCCAAACGGGCACGGAGACGGCCATGTTCATCCAGACCGAGTCGACGCCAAATCCGGCGACGCTGAAATTCCTGCCCGGCAAGGAAGTGCTGCAAGAAGGCACCGCCGATTTCCGCGATGCCGACAGTGCCGCGACGGCTTCGCCGCTCGCCGGCCGGCTGTTCGAAATCCCCGGCGTCACCGGCGTCTTCTTCGGCTATGATTTCATCACCGTGACCAAGGACGGCCCCGACTGGCAGCATCTGAAGCCGGCTATCCTCGGCGCCATCATGGAGCACTTCATGTCAGGCGCCCCGGTGATGGCCAAGGCCGGCCCCGCCGCCGAGACCAGCCAGACCGGCGAATTCTACGACAAGGCCGACGAGGAGCTGGTCGTCACCATCAAGGAGCTGCTCGACACGCGGGTGCGCCCGGCGGTGGCCCAGGACGGCGGCGACATCACCTTCCGCGGCTTCGAGAACGGCACCGTGTTCCTGCACATGAAGGGCGCCTGCGCCGGCTGCCCGTCGTCGACCGCGACGCTGAAGCACGGCATCCAGAACCTGCTCCGGCACTTTGTGCCGGAAGTGCAGCACGTCGAACAGGTCTCCTGACGCGCCGTTCCATCGTCAACGTCGATAGACAACAAAAAACCGGGCCAAAGTGCCCGGTTTTCTGTTTGCGACGTCTGTGTTGTTGCCTAGACGGTCCGCGTATAAGGGTTTTATATCACAATGACCTTGGCGCCGACCGAGGTGCGGTCGTAGAGGTCGATAATGTCCTGGTTCATCAGCCGGATGCAGCCCGACGACATCGCCTTGCCGATCGAATTCCATTCCGGGCTGCCATGCAGGCGATAACCCATGTCGCCGCCCTTGTTGAACAGGTACATAGCGCGCGCGCCGAGCGGGTTCTTCAACCCCGGGTCCATGCCACCGGCAAACTTGGCCAACTCCGGCTGCCGCTTGATCATCTGCGAAGGCGGTGTCCAGGTCGGCCATTCGCGCTTCAGCGCGATATGGGCGGTGCCGTGCCATTCGAAACCCTCACGGCCGACGCCGATGCCGTAGCGCATCGCCTCGCCGTCGCCCATGACGAGGTAGAGGAACTTGTTCTGCGTATCGACGATGATGGTGCCCGGCTTTTCCTTGGTGTCGTAGTCGACGATCTGCCGGCGGTATTTGAACGGCACCTTTTCGATCGGAACGCGCGGCAGGTGATAGCCGGCGTCGGTCACCGCGCCGTAGTTGTTGGTGAAGATCTGCGAGCCGATGGTGCTGCAACCGGCGACAGCCGTCGACAGCGCCAGGGCCGCGACGATTGCAAGTGACTTCATGCGCATGAAAAGGTCCGATGCCTACCCAAACAACAGCGGCTCGAGTCGGCCGCTTTTTTCATCTTCATTCATGCTGGCATTTGCTTTGCTTGCCAAGCGGGCGATGCCTATATCCTTGGGCTTGCGTGCTGGTAAACCTGCGACTATGGCATTTCGGCAACAGCCCCCGCAGGATTATGTTGCAAAATCAATGGGCCAGGAACAAGGACCAGGAGACGAAGAAATCACCCATGATGTCGGTGACGCTGCCCGGCGTTCTGGCCTGCGGCCAAGACCATCCGTTGCAACGAGGAGATCGGCCTGAGACGCGGCCGCCGCAGGGGAAAGTCCAGACGGGCCGGGTTCAATAAAGGACGCCGCGAAGCACGGTCCAAGCCAGAAGCCCGAACGTGCCGATCACCACCAATGCACCAAGGACCGTGCCGATCGTTTCAGGCAGTCCATCGGGGCGACCAGGATCGTCGGCCATTCAACTATCGATCATGACGTAGGCCGCACCAAACACGGCAAAGATAATTGCCCCAAGCACCGCCCAGCCTCTGATGGCCGGGCGGATTTCCTCCGGCGTCGCTGATTTCCGGTCGTCATCTTCCGTCATCTAATGCTCCTCGTAAAACACCGTAGCCGACATTGAAAGCGCACGCTGCCGGCGCTGCCAAGAGCCGCAGTGGACTCTTTTGCGCAAAAGTTTAGGAACGTGCGCAGTTCGCGAGCAAGCGTTACCAGCCTTCGACACTCCGCAAAGCGCGGGCGGCGGTCACGATCCCGGTGGGCGATACCGGATCGACTTGGCTTTCCCAAGGGCTTCCATCGTCTCTTCGACACTTAGCAGCACGGTGGTCTCGTAAGAGCTGAGCGCGCCTCCCGCACCGATGGCGAGCATGACGGATGCCATCGACACGTTGTCCGGCGCCTCCCATAGGTTCCAGCCATCGTACTCTCCGAAGGCATACCAGAACCCGTGCAGCTTTCCGCCGACCGACTCGATGTAGGAACGGGCAGCCTCACGTCTATCCTCGGGATTATCCATCAAGCGCGCCCAGGTTTCGGGCCTGTAGCTGAATCGCGTGAGATACATCGGCATGGTTCGTCTCCTCCCAGAGCTGCCCCCACCAAGACAGTTAAGCGCCCCAATCCGGGAGAACGCGAGTCGTTTCCGAGGCGTAGTACCGCTGGCTTAGTTGCGGGGCCGCTAATAGACCTGTTTCAATTGCCTTTCCCAAGGGGAGTAAGGTCAATGGCCGCATATCTCATTGCGGATGTAGACATAACCGACGCCGCCGTTTTCGAGGAATACCGCCGGGACGTGCCGGCAACCGAAGCCCGCTACGGGGGGAGGTACATCGCTCGCGGCGGGGCCACCAAAGTGCTGGAGGGCGATTGGGAACCTCATCGCCTCGTCATTGTCGAATTCCCGGACATGGCGTCCCTCCTGGCATGGTACGACTCTCCAGAATACGGCCGCCTCAAAGCCATCCGCGAACGCTGCGCAAAGACGAGAATTATTGCTCTGGAGGGCATGATGCCGGTTAGCTGAGGGCCGGGTCGATGACAATGGCAAATCTGAGTTGCCATATCTGGTGCGGCCCGGCGACGGGACAGGAGCATTCTGATATGAATCAGCAAGCTTTAAACTTGCGGGCGGGAAATGACGGCCAATGATGGGAGGATGACGCCGGAAGCACTCATTGACGGGACCTACAAATCAATATGACCCAACACCAGATCGGCAGGCGGTGTTGCAGCGTGACCTAGGGTTGTGTCATGGCATTGAAAATGCCGGCGCCAACTATCGCACATAAGGCTGCGGCCCCAAGCCCTCCCACAATGATGCACCACCAGGCGCGGCCATTTCCCCGAAGCACGGGATTCATTTTTATCATCCGTCGCGCCAGAAGCCCCTGGTAGAGTGCATAAGAAGACCCGAAACCGGCGAGCCAAATGACGGAAAATACGACGCCCCGCGTGAGCATCCTATTGAGCCTAGTCTGCTCGACCGTCAAACTTGCATTCTCAGTAACCATGCTTCGCCACCTTTTTGATTATGCTGCGACCACTATCGGGCCTGCAGCGGTGAATATTAGATCAACCGCGACGCCTCGCGAAAACATAGCTCCCCTCACCAGTAGGAAACGCATTCATAACGCGAGCGGCCCGCCTTGTGGAAGGGCGGGCCTTGTAGCGCCCGCTCCACAGTATTTTGCAGATTAGGTTTGTCAGCCAGATAATCGCCGCGACCGGGTTCAAACCGTGAACAAATCTGGCATGGTGCGGTAATGCCGATCATCTCACCTCTACCCCTCAATCCGCTCATCGACGGCCGCCAGTCGGAGCGCGCCATGCTGGTCAGGCGCGGCGTGCAGCGGCTGCTCAGGCAGATGGGCGCGCATGTCTTGCCCGAACTGTCGCTGGCCACCGGGCGCCGCGCCGATCTCGTGGCGCTGACCCGCCACGGCGACATCTGGATCATCGAGATCAAGTCCTCGGTCGAGGATTTCAGGGTCGACCGCAAATGGCCGGACTACCGGCTGCATTCCGATCGCTTCTTCTTCGCCACCCATCCCGGCGTGCCCCAGGAGATTTTTCCGCAGGAGTGCGGCTTCATTCTCTCCGACGGTTACGGCGCCGAGATTTTGCGCGATGCGCCCGAGCACCGCATGGCGGCGGCAACGCGCAAGGCGCTGATGCTGCGGATCGCACGCGCCGGTGCCTCGCGGCTGCTGGCGGCCGAGCTTGCCGGCGTGTCGGTGCCGGCGCTGGAGGGTGAGAGCGAGTAGGGGCGTTTCGCTCGTCGTAATTTTGGACGTCGCGCTGCCCCTCATCCGGCTGCCGCCACCTTCTCCCCGTATAGTGACGGGGAGAAGGGAGTAAGCCGGACAGCTATTCCACGATGCGGTAGATGTTCCACAGGCTAGGTGCCCGACACAACGTAGGGCTCGATCTCCTTGCCCCATTTGGCGTGCGCGTCGATCTTGCCGATCCTGGCGAAGAACGCCTCCAACTGGGCGAGGCTCTCGACCTGGTGGTGTGCCTCGACCGTCGCTTCGCGCGCGCCGATCGATCCGGTCATGATCTGGAACTTGAGGTCGTCGAGGCCGACCTCTGAGCCGATCTCGCGTTCTCATTCTTTAACAGTTCGAGCACGGTCTGCTTGTGCCCGAATTTTGCGTCGATCTACCACCTGGCACTGAACATCGCCGCCTCCTCACTCGTCCCACGCCTGCACGACGGTCTGCCGCGCGATCTGGCCGTTCTTCAGCTCCAGCATCGCCGCGCAGAACACCTTGGTCCCGTCCGGATAGGCGCACGCCTGGGTGAAGGCGAGATTATTGCCGTCGGCGATGGTGGTGTCGACCTTGTGGGTCATCGCCCGGCTGCAGATGTCGTCCCAGAACGTGGTGATCGCAGCGCGCCCGCGGATTTCGCGCGGCTTGCTCGGCGGGTTGTTGCGGTCGATCACCCGCACCAATGCGTCGTCGGCATAGAAGCTCGCCAGCAATTTTCCATCACGGCCCTCAATCGCCTTCTTGATCGCAGCCCCGTCTATCGTCTGTGTCTTGGTCAGCATTTTTTCCTCCATGGGCCCGTCTTCTCGGATCGGGTGGTTGCTTGATCAGGCACTGCCCGGCGCTCGCCGCCGGGCAGTGGCTTCTTCACTGCGACTTCGCCTTGACGGCCGCGAACACCTCGTCGGACTGCTTCTTGAAAGTGGCGAGATCGATCTGGCTGCCGTTGAGCATCGTCGACCAGTGGCGCACGATCGCCGCCATCGCCACCGCCTCCTTGATCTCCTCGTCGCTGGCGCCATTGAGCTTGGCCGCCTGCGTGTGGAAATAGATGCAGTACTGGCAGGGGATCTGCGAGGCGACGGCGAGGCCCATCAATTCCTTGGTCTTGCCGTCGAGCGCGGTGTTCGGGTTGAGCTGCACGCCCTTGATCTCGGCCCAGGCGCCGGCAACGGCGACGTCCGGCAGCGTCTTGAACATGTCCGGTACCGAGCCGAGCGTTGCCTGGATGTCCTTGTAGGCAGCGGTCGCCGAGGCATCCTCGGCCTTGGCAGGAACGATCGCCAACAGCGCGCCAACGCCTGCCGCCAGCACCAGTGATTTGAGTGTCGACTTCAGCATTTTATTCCTCCCTTCGCAGCGCCTTTCCCGGCGACATCCGCCTGGCCTGCATGGGACGAAGTGATAGCGCTTACGCATGCCCGGCCGCTTCGCCCGAAAGCGCCATGGCTCCTATGGCCCGTGCGGGCCAGCGTGCCGGGCCGAGAACGCCGCCGCCGCCGCCCGCGACGGCAGGTCCAGCTTGAGCAGAATATTGGCGACGTGGCGCTTGACGGTGTGTTCGCTCAGCTCGAGTTCGGCGGCGATCGCGGCATTGCTCTTGCCATCGGCGATGAGGTTCACCACCTCGCTTTCGCGCGCCGTCAGTGCGGCCGGCTCGGCAGCCTTGGCCTTCGGCCGGCAGGCCGGCTCCAGATGCTGTTCCGAGGTCGCCTGCACCAGCGCCAGCGGCTCATCCAGCTCGTCAAGCGCGATGCGCCCGGCGTCATTGAAATGAAGGCCTGAACCGGCGGCGAGGTCGGCGACCAGCCGCGAAGCGAGGATGTCGCCGCGCCCGGCATGCGCGGCAAGCTGCATCGTCACGCGCGCCGTCAACCCCGTCGGCGGCCCACGCAACTCGACCTCGCCGACATGCACGCCCTGCGCGCTGGCGACGCCCATCTCCTGCGCCGCATCGCGCAGCGCTGCCGCGCAGCGTACGGCCCGCGCCGGGCCGTCGAAGCGCACCATCATCAGCTCGCCATGCGTGCCGGCCGGGCGGCCGCCATGGCGCCCGACCAGCAGCCGCCATGTTTCCTGGAAACGCTGGCTGCGCTCGCTCCACATGCGGTCGCCAAGCCGCGCCGTGTCGTAGATCCGGGTGACCAGCAGTGCAGCCAGCACGCGCTCGGCCTCGGCAACGGCGCGCGCTCCGGTCAGGAATTCCTCGATCAGATCGGCCACCCGGTCGACATCGCCGGTCCAGATCGGGTGGTCGCGCCCGGCCACCTCGATCAGCCGCGAATTCGGGATATTCCTTGCCAGGAAGCGGCTGGCCTCCGGGTCGACGCGCGCATCGTTGCGGCGATGGACCAGCAGCGTCGGTGCGCTGATCGCCGCCAGCACGCCGCGCACGTCGATAGCTGCATTCATGCGGGCCAGGGCGATTGCCGCGGTCGGGCTCGCCGACAGCCGCTCGAAGCGCGCCCACCATGTGGCGAAACGCGGATCGTCGACGCGGCCGGGCGCGAAATGCGACAGGGTGGCGCCGGTGCCCCATGCGGTCTCCGCCGTCGCGATGAACGCCTCAAGGCGTTCCGGCGGCATCACCCATTTGTGGAAATGCGCATAGCCGCCATAAAGCGCCAGCGCCCGCGTCCGCTCCGGGTAGGTGGCGGCGAACAGCATTGCCATCGGCGCGCCTTCCGAAGCGCCGAGCAAGGCGGCGCGGCCGCTGCCGGTCGCATCCATCACCGCGCGTACATCGTCCATGCGGGTTTCGAGGCTGGGCAGGTGGTGGACATCGACGCGGTCGGACAGACCGGTGCCGCGCTTGTCGAACAGGATCAGCCGTGAGAACGCGGAAAGCCGCTTCAACAGCCGGGTGTAGCCCTCGTCTTCCCAGTGCAGGTCGAGATTGGAAATGAAACCCGGCACGAAGACGAGATCGAGCGATCCCTGGCCGACCACCTGATAGGCGATCCGCACGTCGCCACTGAGCGCGTATCGAGTTTCGATCGGCCTCACGAGTTGTCCGCCCGACCCGACGATTTCTTATCGCCGGATCATAGCAGAGGCGCGCGGATTGCGGCAGATGAAACTTTAGAGAGCGTGAATGTGGGCCCGCGGCGCCTACTTCTGTGACGCGGCGGTCGTCTCGGTGTTCGCTCCGCCGACGCTAAAACCTGCGCCCTCCGGCGCGCCCGGCCGCTTGATGTGTGGCGCGGCCGCGACGACAAGCTCGTTGAACCCCTCGCCACCGCTGTCCAGCATCTCGAACAATTGCCGGCGCATCCTCGGCTCCCAGAACTTGTTGATGTGCTCGGCGACGCCGGCAATGCCTTGCTCGCGCGGCTTGGAGTGGAAAAAGGCGGCGATCTGGTTGGCCATGCGAACCAGCTTTTCGCTGGTGCTCATGAGGTGGCCCTCGTCATGCGACATGCTTGGCAACTCCGGAAACCACTCGGTCAGGATGGGTGAAAATATCGAAATCGTCGCCGCGCACCAGCGCCACCAGCGTCATGCCGGAATCGTCCGCGGTGCGGATGGCAAGTGCGGTCGGCGCCGAGACGGCAATGATGACGGCCGAGCCGATCGCCGCGGTCTTCTGCACCATCTCGACCGAAACGCGCGACGTGACGACGACGGCCCCCGACCTGCCGTCGATACCGGCTTTGGCCAGCGCGCCAGCCAGCTTGTCCAGCGCGTTGTGGCGGCCGACATCCTCACGCGCCATGACGATGCCCTTGCCGGGGAGGTAAAAACCGGCGGCGTGGACGGCACCGGTCTCGGCGTGCAGCGGCTGCAGCTTCGACAAAAGCTTGACCGAGCGGACGATGTCATTGGCCTGAAGTGTAAGTTGCGACGCACTAACAGGCTCGACCGAGCGCATTGCCTCTTCGATGGATTCGATGCCGCACAGCCCGCAGCCGACCGGCCCAGCGAGCCTGCGCCGCCGCGCTTCGAAGCGGGTGTTGGCCTGGTCCTTCAGCCGGATCTGGATATCGATGCCGGCGCCGTGATCCTCGACCTCGATCGCTTCGATTTCGTCCGGCGAGGCAATGATGCCTTCGGTCAGCGAGAAGCCGAGCGCGAAATCCTCGAAATCAGCCGGGCTTGCCATCATCACCGCATGCGTGGTGCCGGCAAAGGAGAACGCCACCGGCGTCTCTTCCGGCACCATGCGGTTGGCGGCCGCAGTACCGCCGGCGCGGCGCGCCAGGCGGCTGATCTGTGTGACAGCACGACGTTTGGGCATCACGCGGCATCCCCCTCTGGCCTGCCCTCTTTGTCATCATTTGGCATCTCCCCCTCAAGGGGGGAGATCGGCAGTTCAGGCGTCGCAGCGCACCTTTCGACTTTGGTGATTGGCGAAAGTCGAGATGACATCCAATCTCCCCCCCTGAGGGGGAGATGGCCGGCAGGCCAGAGGGGGGTACTCCGGCACGAAACCAAAACCGCTACTCCGCTGCTTGCAGCGGGGCGATGCGGCGGCTTTGCTTTGCCTGCTCGTCATAGTCGCGCTGCCATTCCGACGGGCCGTTGGATGCACCCACCTGCACCGCGGTCACCTTGTATTCCGGGCAGTTGGTCGCCCAGTCGGAGAAGTCGGTGGTAATGACGTTGGCCTGGGTGTCGGGATGGTGGAAGGTCGTATAGACGACGCCCGGCGACACCCGCTCGGTGATCAGCGCGCGCAGCGTCGTCTCGCCGGAGCGGCTGGTCAGCCGCACCCAGTCGCCGTCGCGCAGGCCGCGATTTTCGGCATCGTGCGGATGGATCTCCAGCCGGTCCTCGCTATGCCAGACCACATTGTCGGTGCGCCGGGTCTGCGCGCCGACATTGTATTGCGACAGGATGCGGCCGGTGGTCAGCAGCAGCGGGAAGCGCGGTCCGGTCCTTTCGTCGGTCGCCACATATTCGGTGCGGATGAACTTGCCCTTGCCGCGCACGAAGCCGCCGATATGCATGATCGGCGTGCCTTCCGGCGACTTCTCGTTGCAGGGCCACTGCACCGAGCCCACCCGGTCGAGAAGGTCGAAGGAAACGCCGGCGAAACTTGGGGTTGTCTTGGCGATCTCGTCCATGATCTGGGACGGATGCGTGTAGTTCCAGCCGAGGCCGAGCGCCTTGGCGAGCTCCTGCGTCGTTTCCCAGTCGGCATAGCCGCATTTCGGCTCCATCACCTTGCGCACCATGTTGATGCGGCGCTCGGCATTGGTGAAGGTGCCGTCCTTCTCGAGGAACGTCGAGCCGGGCAGGAACACATGCGCGTAGTTGGCCGTCTCGTTGAGGAAGAGGTCGTGCACGACGACGCATTCCATCGCGGCGAGACCGGCGGCGACATGCTTGGTGTCGGGATCCGACTGCAGGATGTCCTCGCCCTGCACATAGAGCCCCTTGAACGAGCCGTCGACGGCCGCATCCAGCATATTGGGGATGCGCAGGCCGGGCTCGTCGTCGAGCTTGACGCCCCACAGGCTCTCATAGATGGCGCGCACCGCGTCGCCTGAAATATGGCGATAGCCGGGAAGCTCGTGCGGGAACGAGCCCATGTCGCAGGAGCCCTGCACATTGTTCTGGCCGCGCAGCGGATTCACGCCGACGCCCGGCCGGCCGATATTGCCGGTCGCCATGGCGAGGTTGGCAATGGCGATGACGGTGGTCGAGCCCTGGCTGTGCTCGGTCACGCCGAGGCCGTAATAGATCGCGCCGTTACCGCCGCGGGCGTAGAGCCGCGCCGCGCCGCGTATGTCGTCGGGATCGACATTTGCAAGCTGGCCGACCACTTCCGGGCTATTTTCCGGCAGCGCCACGAACGATGCCCAGTCCTGGAACTCGTCCCAGTCGCAGCGCTCGCGGATGAAGGCCTCGTCGAACAGGCCCTCGGTGACGATGACATGGGCAAGTGCGGTCAGCATGGCGACGTTGGTGCCCGGCTTCAGCGGCAGATGGAACTGCGCCTCGACGTGGGCCGAGCGCACGATGTCGGTGCGGCGCGGATCGAGCACGATCAGCTTGGCGCCCTCGCGCATGCGCTTCTTCATGCGCGAGGCGAACACCGGATGCGCATCGGTCGGATTGGCGCCGATCAGCAGGATCACGTCCGTCTGCTCGATCGAATCGAAGTCCTGCGTGCCGGCGGAGGTGCCGAAGGTCTGGCCGAGACCATAGCCGGTCGGCGAATGGCAGACGCGGGCGCAGGTATCGACATTGTTGTTGCGGAAGCCCTGCCGGACAAGCTTCTGGACGAGGTAGGTCTCCTCGTTGGTGCAGCGCGAGGAGGTGATGCCGCCGATCGAGGTGCGGCCGTACTGGTATTGGATGCGGCGGAATTCATTCGCCGTATGGGTGAGCGCCTCTTCCCACGACACTTCGCGCCACGGATCGCTGACCTTCTCGCGGATCATTGGTTTCAGGACACGGTCCTTGTGCGTCGCGTAGCCATAGGCGAAGCGGCCCTTGACGCAGGAGTGGCCGTGGTTGGCCTTGCCTGCCTTGTAGGGCATCATGCGGATGACCTCGTCGCCCTTGACCTCGGCCTTGAACGAGCAGCCGACGCCGCAATAGGCGCAGGTGGTGACGGTCGAGCGCTCGGGAAGGCCTTTCGCCAGCACGGTCTTTTCCCTCAGCGCATCGGTCGGGCAGGCCTGCACGCAGGCCCCGCACGACACGCATTCGGAATCGACGAACGCCTCGTGCATGCCGGCCGAGACCCTGGATTCGAAGCCGCGGCCCTCGATGGTCAGCGCGAACGTGCCCTGCACCTCCTCACAGGCTCGCACGCAGCGCGAGCAGACGATGCACTGCGTCGGATCGTAGGTGAAATACGGGTTCGATTCATCGCGGGCGATGTAATCGATGGTCAGCGAGCCATGGCCGGGCGCCACGCCGTTTTCCTGCTTGACGTGGTTGCGGCCGTCCACGCCATAGCGGTTCTCGGTCAGGCCGACCGTCCTGACGACCTTGTCGAACTCGCTGGCGCCAGTGCCGGCCTTCTCGCCCCACGCGGCAGGATGGTCGGAGACGTAGAGTTCCATCACGCCGCGGCGAATGGCGTCTAGCCGGTGGCTCTGCGTATGCACGACCATGCCTTCGCCGACCGGCGTCGTACACGAGGCCGGCGTGCCGCCGCGCCCGTCGATCTCGACGAGGCAGACCCGGCAGGAGCCGAACGAGTCCAGCATGTCGGTGGCGCAGAGTTTCGGGATTTCGACGCCCGCTTCCATCGAAGCGCGCATGATCGAGGTCCCCGCCGGCACCGTCACCGACTTGCCGTCGACCGTCAGCGTTACCTTTTGTTCCGCTTCAGAGGCGGGTGTGCCGTAGTCGATTTCCTGGACCAGCGATTTGATGTCGAATGCCGCGTTCATACCTGTCCGCTCCTATTCCGCTGCTTCGGCGACTGGCGTCGGCCGAAAGTCGTCCGGGAAATGGTTGAGTGCACTCATCACTGGATATGGGGTGAAGCCGCCGAGAGCGCAAAGCGAGCCGAACTTCATCGTGTTGCAAAGGTCGGTGACCAGCGCGATCTGCTTTTCCGGTTCGACGTTCTGGGCGAGCCGGTCCAGCACCTCGACACCGCGCGTCGAGCCGATGCGGCACGGCGTGCACTTGCCGCAGCTCTCGATGGCGCAGAATTCCATGGCAAAGCGTGCCTGCTTCAGCATGTCGGCGCTGTCGTCGAAAACGACGATGCCGGCATGGCCGATCAGCCCGTCCTTGGCGGCAAACGCTTCGTAGTCGAACGGCGTGTCGAACAGCGCGCGCGGGAAATAGGCGCCGAGCGGGCCACCCACCTGCACCGCTTTGACCGGGCGTCCCGTCGCCGTGCCGCCGCCGATATCGTCGACGATCTCGCCCAGCGTCATGCCGAACGCCGCCTCGTAGAGACCGGGATACTTGACGTTGCCGGCAATCTGGATCGGGATGGTGCCGCGCGAACGGCCCATGCCGAAATCCTTGTAGAAGGCAGCGCCCTTGTCCATGATCACCGGCACCGAGGCCAGCGAGATGACGTTGTTGATCACTGTCGGCTTGCCGAACAGGCCCTTGTGCGCCGGCAGCGGCGGCTTGGCCCGCACCTGTCCGCGCTTGCCTTCGAGGCTGTCGAGCAGGGCGGTTTCCTCGCCGCAGACATAGGCGCCGGCGCCGACGCGCACTTCCATGTCGAATGAATTGGCCGAGCCGAGCACATTGACGCCGAGCACGCCGGCCTTGCGGGCGATCTCGACGGCCTTCTGCATAACCGCCACCGCGTGCGGATATTCGGAGCGGATATAGATAAAGCCCTTGGTCGCGCCGGTGGCGATGCCGGCGATCGCCATGCCTTCGATCAGCACGAAGGGGTCGCCTTCCATGATCATGCGGTCGGCGAACGTGCCGGAATCGCCTTCATCGGCATTGCAGACGATGTATTTGCGGTCGGCCGACGTATCGAGCACAGTTTTCCATTTGATGCCGGTCGGGAAGCCGGCGCCGCCACGACCGCGCAGCCCGGACTCGGTCACCTGCTTGACGACCTCGGCCGGCGTCATCGCCACTGCATTCTGCAGGCCCTTCAGCCCGCCATGCGCCTTGTAGTGATCGAGCGACAGCGGATCGGTGACGCCGCAGCGCGCAAAGGTCAGCCGCGTCTGCCTGGCAAGGAACGGGATCTTGTCCGGTGCGCCCAGCCAGCGCTTGTGGTGGCCGCCGGTGAGGAAGCCGCAGTCGAACAGGCCTTTGACGTCGGAGGGCTTCACCGGCCCATAGGCGACGCGGCCATTAGCTGTTGCCACTTCGACCATCGGCTCGAGGAAATAGGCGCCCCGCGAGCCGTTGCGCACGATCTTGGCCTCGATGCCGCGCTCGGCCAGTTCCGCCCGAATCGCCTTGGCGACCTTTTCCGCACCGAGCGCCAGCGCGCCGGAATCGCCGGGAATATAGATACGCGGGATCATGAGCGCACCTCGGCAACGATCTCGTTGAGCTTTTCGTCGTCGAGCCGACCGATCACCTCCCCGTCCAGCATCGCCGACGGCGAGCAGGCGCAAAGGCCGAGGCAATAGACCGGCTCCAGCGTCACCGAACCGTCACGGGTTGTCTCGTGGAAGCCTATGCCCAGCAATGATTTGAGCTTGGCGGCGATCGCATCCGAACCCATCGACTGGCAGGCTTCCGCCTGGCAGAGCTTCAGCACATGGCGGCCAGCCGGCTGGCTGCGATAATCGTGATAGAAGGTCACGACGCCGTGCACCTCGGCCCTGGAAATGTTCAGCGCCTCGGCGATGACCGGCAGCGCGTCCTGCGGCACATAACCGAACTCTTCCTGGATACCGTGCAGGATCGGCAGCAGCGGGCCTTCGAGGCCTTTCAGCTCGTGGATGATCGCCGCGGTGCGCGATGCGATCTCGGTACTTGCAGGCTGCATCGTCATGCAGCGCCCTCCCTGGTCGTGGCGGTCTTCCGCTAAGTGGTTAGGAAATCAGAGGAAACCCGCTAAATCAATAAAGCCGATCCGTTGCTCGATAGAAATTTTCTATCGTTCGCGGTCACCAGCCTTGTCTAGCCTAGCGGCGGGCGCGGAAATCGTCCGCCAGCGCCATTGCCTCGTCCAACAGCGCCGAGACCAGTGGCGTGTGCGGTTCGCGCCGTGCCGCCACCAGCCCGACGGTGTGGCTGGCATCCGGCTCGACGATCGGGATAGCCCGGATCGGCTCGGAAAAGCCGAACGTTTCCGCAAGGTTAAGCGGCATGATGGACGACCATTTGCCGGTGCGGATATGCGAAAACAGCACGATCATCGAGTTGGATTCCAATGTCGGCCGCACCTGCACGCCGGCTTCGGCCAGATGCTGGTCGATGATGCGGCGGTTCTGCATGTCGGGCGTCAGCAGGCAGAGCGGCAGCTGACTGAGTTCCGCCCATGTCACTTTGTCGCGGTCGAAATAGGGGTTCCCGACGGCGGTGATCAGCTGGTAGCGCTCGTCGTAGAGCGGCACGCTGGTGACGCGTCCGAGCGGCTCGTTGTCGAGATAGGTGATACCGGCGTCGATGTCGAAATTGCCGAGCAGCGACAGCACCTCGATCGAGGTCCGCGACAGCACCGAGAAGGTGACGCCGGGATGCTTTGCCCGAAACGGCGTCGTCAATCGCGCCACCATGGCGAGCGCCGTCGGGATCGCCGCGATGCGGATGCGCCCCGACAGGCCGTGGCGCGCCGCCCGCATCTCCTCGCGCATGGTCCTGCTGTCGCCGACGATGCGGCGGGCCCACACCAACACCTGCTTGCCTTCCGGAGTCAATCCCTGGAAGCGCGAGCCGCGCAGCACCAGCATCACGCCGAGCTGGCCTTCCAGCTGCTTGATGCCGGCCGAAAGCGTCGGTTGGGTGACGCCGCACACCTCCGCCGCCCGGCCGAAATGTTCTTCCCTGGCAAGTGCTATGAAGAATTCCAGCTTATCGATCATGCCGTCGGGAGCCTGTCACGGACGCTGTGTCCGATTGTAGCGCGCAACGTCGTGGAAATCGCCTTCGGCCGCAAGCCGCGTGTGTAAATCGTCCGCATCCACATCTTTCAGCCGGCTTACTGTTTCCCGCGATGGAATGCGGCGCTATGTGAATGAGACGGGGTCGTGGACTGGACACGACGGGAGACCGAACATGCTGGGCTGGTTCCGCAAGCTGCTGCCGCGCGAAGATCGCTTCTTCGACCTGTTCGAGCGGCATTCCCGCACCGTGGTCGGCGGCGCCGAGGCACTGCAGCAGCTTTTGCAGGGCAACGACATCGACCGCTGGTGTCAGACGATCATCGATCTCGAGGACGAAGCCGATCAGATCACCGCGGAAGTGCTGCTGGCCGTGCGCCGCTCCTTCATCACGCCCTTCGACCGCGGCGACATCAAGGACCTGATCCAGTCGATGGATGATGCCATCGATATGATGCACAAGACCGTCAAGACGGTAAAGCTGTTCGAAAAGAAGGAATTCGATCCGCTGATGCAGGAAATGGGGGGCGTCATCGTCGAGGCCGCCAAGTTGGTGGCCGAGGCGATCCCGCTGCTCGGCAAGGTCGGGGCGCATACGGTGCGCCTCAACGCCATCGCCGAGGAAGTCATGCGCGCCGAAGGCCGGGCCGACGACCTGCACGAACAGGGCCTGAAGGACCTGTTCAAGCGGCACGGCCGCAGCGATCCTATGGCCTATCTGATCGGCAGCGAGATCTACGGCCAGCTGGAAAAGGTGGTCGACCGCTTCGAGGACGTCGCCAACGAAATCAGCGGCATCGTCATCGAGAACGTATAGTGGAAGCCGCGATAGCCTTTCCGGTGCTGGTCGGCCTTGTCGTCGTCGCGCTGTTCTTCGATTTCCTCAACGGCCTGCACGATGCCGCCAACTCTATCGCCACCATCGTCTCCACCCGGGTGCTGCGGCCGCATTATGCGGTGTTCTGGGCGGCCTTCTTCAATTTCATCGCCTTCATGTTCTTCGGTCTCCACGTAGCGGAGACGCTCGGAACCGGCATCATCGACGCCAGCATCGTCACGCCGGCAGTGGTCTTCGCAGCACTTGTCGGCGCCATCGTCTGGAATATCGTCACCTGGCTCGTCGGAATTCCGTCCAGCAGCTCGCACGCTCTGATCGGCGGTTTGGTCGGCGCCGGCGTTGCCAAGGCAGGCACCGGTGCCATCGTCTGGACCGGGTTGGGCAAAACGACGGCGGCCATCGTGCTATCGCCGGCGGCAGGTTTTCTGCTGGCGCTCGTCCTGATCCTCGCGGTCTCCTGGCTGTTCGTGCGGCGGACGCCGTTCGCCGTCGACAGCACCTTCCGCGTCATGCAGTTCTTTTCCGCCTCGCTCTATTCGCTCGGCCATGGCGGCAACGACGCGCAGAAGACTATGGGCATCATCGCCGTGCTGCTCTATTCGCAAGGCATGCTCGGCGCGAATTTTTACGTGCCGCTGTGGGTCGTCATCACCTGTCAGTCGGCGCTGGCGCTGGGCACGTTGCTCGGCGGCTGGCGCATCGTCCACACCATGGGCTCGAAGATCACCCGGCTGAACCCGATGCAGGGTTTCTGCGCCGAGACCGGCGGAGCGGTCACCCTGTTCGCCGCCACCTGGCTCGGTATTCCTGTATCGACCACGCACACGATCACCGGCGCCATCATCGGCGTCGGCGCCGCCCGCCGCGTCTCCGCCGTTCGCTGGGGCATTGCCGGTAACATCGTGGTGGCATGGATCGTCACCCTGCCGGCAACCGCGGCGATCGCGGCTCTCACCTACCTCGCGGTCGGCCTGGCATGGTGACAGCACCGTAGCACTGCGCGGCAGGCGATGCGCCGTATCTACCTATCCACAAGGTTCAGGATGTTGCCGTCCGGATCCTTGAACCATGCGACCTTCATGCCCTGACCGACATGAACATCGCCCTCCAGCGTCAGGCCTGGCATGTCGTAATGCTCGAAGGTCACGCCCTTCGATTTCAATGCCTCAACGATCTTGCCGAGTTCGTCGCCGACCGTCCATGTCACAGCCGTCGCCTTGTTGGTCCCAGCGAAGTTCGAACGGTAGACGTTGATGCTGGTGTCGCCGCTTTTATAGACGATCAGTTCGCCACCTTCATTGTGCACCTCTTTCAGGCCAAGGACCCCTTCGTAGAATGCCTTGGCCTTGGCCAGGTCCTTCACGGCGAGATTGGCCGTCGCGTTGCTGTTTGCGAGCATGATTCGTCTCCTTCCCTGGCTGTCATTCCATGCTCATGAAATAGGCTGCGTTGACGATTTGGCGACGGCTGCTCCCACTGGAAATGCCGTCATATGCTCGCTGCCTCCCCGATACGCCGCTGCAATTGGTGGTCCATCGCTTGGTTCTGTTCCGGAACTGCATTATCTGGAGCGGAAAAGTAGAGGAAAAACTCATGCCCGCCGCCAATGAAAACGTGACCAAGGAAATCGTTATCGAGCGCCTGAAGACGGTCAATGGGCCGGATTTCACCGGCAATATCGTCGACCTCGGCCTGGTTTCCGAGATTTTCATTGCCGATGCCAAGGTGTTCTTTTCGATCACCGTTCCCGCTGCCCGTGCCCAGGAGATGGAACCGCTGCGTGCGGCGGCCGAACGTGTCGTCAAGGCGATCCCCGGTGTTGCCGGCGCCGTGGTCGCGCTGACGGCGGAAAAGAAGGGCGGTGGCATGGAGGCGCCGGTTCCGCAAAGACCGGCTCAGAGGCCCGCTCCGCCGGCCGCACCTGCGCGTCCCGCGCCGCAGGCGCCCGCCTCGCACAGCCAGGGCAAGCGCGGCGTACCCGGCATCGAAGCGATCATCGCCGTCGCTTCCGGCAAGGGCGGCGTCGGCAAGTCGACCACCGCCGTCAATATCGCCCTTGGGCTTGCCGCCAACGGGCTGCGGGTCGGGGTGCTCGATGCCGACATTTATGGCCCTTCCATGCCGCGTCTGCTCAACATTCGTGGCAGGCCTCAGACCGTCGACGGCAAGATCCTGAAGCCGATGCAGAATTATGGCCTCAAGGTCATGTCGATGGGCTTCCTCGTCGATGAGGAGACGCCGATGATCTGGCGCGGGCCGATGGTGATGTCGGCATTGACGCAGATGCTGCGCGAGGTCGAATGGGGACCGCTTGATGTGCTCGTCGTCGACATGCCGCCCGGCACCGGCGATGCCCAGCTGACCATGGCCCAACAGGTGCCGCTGGCCGGCGCCGTCATCGTCTCGACGCCACAGGACCTGGCCCTGATCGATGCGCGCAAAGGCCTCAACATGTTCAGAAAGGTCGACGTGCCGCTATTGGGTATCGTCGAAAACATGAGCTATTTTCTCGCCCCCGATACGGGAAAACGCTACGACATCTTCGGCCATGGCGGCGCCCGCCGCGAGGCCGAGCGTCTCGGCGTCACCTTCCTTGGCGAAGTGCCGCTCGAGATGGGCATCCGCGAAAGCTCCGATGCCGGCACGCCAGTGGTGGTCTCCAAGCCGGATGGCGCTGAGGCGAAAATCTATCGCGACATCGCCGCCAAGGTCTGGGACCGCGTCAATGAAGAGCGCGGCGCGGCCGAGGCTGCAGTGCCGAGCATCGTGTTCGAGTGATGCGGATGTCCCTCCCCAAGTGGGCCCCTTGAGGGGGAGGGTGGCCGGAAGGGTCAGGTAGGGTCCGCGGCGACGCGCTCCAACTTTTCCGGGATAGCGGGCTGACAAACCACGATCCCGTCTAGCGCGGAGGCAGATGTATGTCTTTCGTACCAAAGAGCGGATTCGGATGGCGCGTGCCCCTTGCCTGCTCCCGCGCGTTGTCATATCGATTTGTCATACAAATACGGAGACCACGATGGCAGGCGCCCCCACCCACAAGAAAAAATTTCGCTCGCAGGAGTGGTTCGACAATCCCGACAATCCGGGCATGACGGCACTCTATCTGGAGCGCTACCTGAATTACGGGCTGACGCGGGCCGAACTGATGTCCGGCAAGCCGCTGATCGGCATCGCCCAGACCGGCTCCGACCTGTCGCCCTGCAACCGCCATCACATCGAACTGGCCAAGCGCGTGCGCGAAGGCATCGTCTCGATGGGTGGCATCCCTTTCGAGTTCCCTTGCCACCCGATCCAGGAGACCGGCAAGCGGCCGACTGCTGCACTTGACCGCAACCTTGCCTATCTCAGCCTGGTAGAGGTGCTCTACGGCTATCCGCTCGACGGCGTGGTGCTCACCATCGGCTGCGACAAGACGACGCCGGCCATGCTGATGGCCGCGGCCACCGTCAACATTCCGGCTATCGCGCTTTCGGTCGGCCCGATGCTCAACGGCTGGCACAAGGGCAAGCGCACCGGCTCCGGCACCATCGTCTGGGAATCGCGCCAGCGCCTGTCGGCCGGCGAGATTGGCTATGACGAGTTCATGGATATCGTTGCCTCCTCGGCGCCGTCGACCGGCTATTGCAACACGATGGGTACCGCCACCACGATGAATTCGCTGGCCGAGGCGCTCGGCATGCAATTGCCGGGCTCGGCCGCTATCCCCGCCCCCTATCGCGAGCGCGGCCAGATCGCCTACGAGACCGGAAAGCGCATCGTCGACATGGTGCATGAGGATCTGAAGCCCTCCGACATCATGACCCGTAAGGCCTTCGAGAACGCCATCGTCGTCAACTCGGCGATCGGCGGCTCGACCAATGCGCCGATCCACCTCAACGCCATCGCCCGCCATCTCGGCGTGCCGCTCGACAATGACGATTGGCAGAAGGTCGGCCTCAACATACCGCTCATCGTCAATCTGCAGCCGACGGGCGAATATCTCGGCGAGGACTATCACCATGCCGGCGGCGTGCCGGCCGTGGTCGCCGAACTGATGAAGGGCGGCCTGCTGCCCTATCCGGAAGCCATGACAGCTAACGGCAAGACCATCGGCGACAATTGCAGCGGCGCCGTCAACGAGAACCTCGACGTCATCCGCACGGTTGCCGAGCCGCTGAAAGCCAATGCCGGCTTCATCAATCTCAAGGGCAATCTGTTCGATTCGGCGATCATGAAGACCAGCGGCATCTCGCCCGAATTCCGCGAGCGCTATCTGTCGAACCCGAAGGACCCCGAAGCCTTCGAGGGCAACGCCATGGTCTTCGACGGCCCCGAGGACTATCACGCCCGCATCGACGACCCGGCACAGGGAATTGACGAGCACACCATCCTGTTCATGCGCGGAGCCGGCCCGATCGGCTATCCCGGCGGCGCCGAAGTCGTCAACATGCAGCCGCCTGCCTATCTGATCAAAAAGGGCATCCACGCGCTGGCCTGTATCGGCGACGGTCGCCAGTCGGGCACGTCGGGCTCGCCGTCGATCCTCAACGCCTCGCCGGAAGCCGCCATCGGCGGCGGCCTGGCGCTGCTGAAGACCGGCGACCGCGTCCGCATCGACCTGCGCAAGGGCACCGCCGACATCCTCGTCAGCGACGACGAGATCACGCGGCGCCGCGCCGAGCTGCAAAACAATGGCGGCTATCAGTATCCGAAGCACCAGACGCCCTGGCAGGAAATCCAGCGCGGCATGGTCGACCAGTTTTCCGAAGGCATGGTGCTGAAGCCGGCGGTGAAATACCAGGATGTGGCTCATACAAGCGGCGTGCCGAGGGACAATCACTGACCAGGGTCCGTCGCACGAGCCAGCCGCCGGTGCAGGCAATTTGCCGAGGTCAGCGCCAGGAGGGGTAGGGGTGGGGGTACATCGTAGAGCGAAAGCCTCGGCTTTCCACCTGCGATAGCCTGCCGTTAATGGGCAGAAATGCCCGGCACAGGGTTGGACGCGGTCATTTGTCAACAGCGATTGCTCCCGCGAGAACGGCAATGCTTGACAAGCGGGCGTGACAAATCCACGATCATCACAAGGGGTGCATCGCGACGACCCCGTGAGGCGTCAGCCCAACGTTCGCGTCCAAGCTTCTCTTTCAAGGAGGTGGACGCCATGCCGTCAACAACCGCTATCACTGTATCGCAACTGTCCCGTCTGATTGGGCTGCCGGGTGCACCCGCAATCATCGACGTCCGCATCGACGATGACTACAACGCCGATCCGCGCCTGCTGCCGGGGTCGGATCGTCGTGATTTCAGGAGTGTCTCGAACTGGGCTGCCGACTTCGTCGGCAGGCAAGTGACAGTCGTCTGCCAACAGGGAAAAAAGCTCTCGCAAGGCGTGGCCGCATGGCTACGGCAGGAGGGCGTTGCCGCCGAATCGCTCGATGGCGGGTTTGAAGCATGGCGCGATGCCAAGGGCCTTCTCGTTCACGCCGATAAGATACCGCCCGCCGATGCCAAGGGCCGCACCGTTTGGGTCACGCGTACGCGCCCGAAGGTCGATCGCATCGCCTGCCCCTGGCTGATCCGGCGCTTCATCGATCCTCACGCGGTCTTTCTCTTCGTCGAGCCGGCCGAAGTGGCGGCCGTCGCCGATCGCTTTCAGGCCATCCCTTTCGACATCGAGAACGTGTTCTGGAGCCACCGCGGCGAACGCTGCACCTTCGACACCATGATCGAGGAGTTCGGGCTCAAATCCGAAGCGCTCGATCGCCTGGCCACGATCATACGCGCTGCCGATACTGCGAGCCTCGATCTTGTTCCACAGGCGGCCGGGTTCCTGGCCGCCTCGCTTGGCCTGTCACGGATGTTTCGCGACGATCTGGAGCAGCTCGAGGCCGGCATGCTGCTTTACGATGCGTTCTTCCGCTGGTGCCGCGATGCCACCGAGGAGACGCATAACTGGCCGGTCGCCGGCGCAGTCAGTCTCGGCGCAGGCAAACCATCGTGAGCGCCGTCTTTTCGAAAAAGCCGGCGGAGATCCAGGAGCCCGCTGTGCCGAGCTTCCGGCAGGCCGTGAAGGTCTGGGCGAAAATCGGCGTGCTCAGCTTTGGCGGCCCGGCCGGGCAGATCGCGCTCATGCACAAGGAACTGGTCGAGGAACGGCGCTGGATCGGGGAACAGCGCTTTCTGCATGCGTTGAACTACTGCATGCTGCTGCCCGGCCCCGAGGCTCAGCAGCTTGCCATCTATATCGGCTGGCTGCTGCACAAAACAGTCGGCGGCCTTGTTGCCGGCATTCTCTTCGTTGTGCCGGGCGCGCTTGTTATGCTCGTCTTGAGCAGCCTCTATGCGCTCTACGGCGACATACCCTTCGTCGAGGCGCTGTTTTTCGGGGTCAAAGCGACGGTGCTCGCCATTGTCATCGAGGCGGTGATCCGGATCGGGCGACGTGCGCTGAAGAACCGGATCATGGTGTCGATCGCACTCGCCGCCTTCATCGCCATCTACGCGCTAAACGTGCCGTTCCCGCTGATCGTCCTGCTTGCCGGCCTGACAGGCTGGATCGGCAACCGCATTGCACCGGCATTTTTTTCCGGCACATCGCAGGGCAAAGGCGATGTTCCCGACATTAAGGGCGCGGTCGATCTGATGTTCGAGCGCGGCGAACTGACCCACGTCAAGCCGACGCGATGGCATGCGCCGCGCATTTTGGCGATCTGGCTGCCGATCTGGCTCGGGCCTGTTCTGCTGATCTGGGCTTTCACCGGCTCGGCCAGCGTGTGGACACAAATCGGTGGGTTCTTCAGTCTCATGGCGGTCGTCACCTTTGGTGGCGCCTATGCCGTGCTTGCCTATGTCGCGCAGGCAGCGGTCGAGTCCTTCGGCTGGCTCGCACCCGGTGAAATGGTCGACGGCCTTGGGCTGGCCGAAACCACGCCGGGCCCGCTGATCCTGGTCTTGCAGTTCGTCGGTTACATTGCCGCCTTCCGCCACTCCGGCGCGCTCGCCCCGCTGCTTGCCGGCGCGCTTGGGGCACTGCTCACACTGTGGGTGACGTTTACGCCGTGCTTCTTGTGGATATTCCTCGGCGCGCCCTACATCGAAGCGCTGCGCGGCAACAGGGCGCTGTCGGCGGCGCTCGGCGCGATCACCGCTGCGGTCGTCGGCGTCATCATGAACCTCGCGCTTTGGTTCGGCTTACACGTCATCTTCGGCGAAGTGCGCAATGTCGGGCTTGGAATGGACGTGCCGGTGCTTTCATCGATAGACTGGCGCGCGGCGCTGCTTTCCTGTGCCGCCATGATCGCCATTCTGAAGCTGAAAATCGGCATGCTGCCGACGCTTGCCGGATCGGCGCTGGCCGGTGTGTTGTTGCTGGCGGTGAGCGGGTAGAGCCTCAACCGCCCATGCCGCTGCGCGGCAGCTTGATCATATCGCCGAAGCGGGCGCGCAATTTGTCGTCGACCGGCTTTGGCACATGGCGCGGGAAGCGTTCGGCAAGCACGCGTTTCTTCTCGATGATCGCCCGCTGCAGGATATCGGGCCTGCCTTTCTCATTCCATTCCTTCGGCGAAAAGCGGTCGCCGACGGCCGGATAGAAATATTCGGTCTGCATCAGCCGCAGCGTCTGCTCGTTGCCGAGATAATGGCCCGGGCCCTTCAGGCAGACATCGGCAATCGTGTCGATCGACAGCGACTCGTCCGTCACTTCGATGCCGCGCACGCAGCGCAGGCAGTGGCCGAGCATGTCGTTGTCGATGATCAGGCTCTCAAGGCAAAAGCCGAGCAGCGAGGCGTGCATGCCGGCCGATTCGTAAACCAGGTTGAGGCCGGCAAGACCGGCCATCACGTCGGTTATGCCCTTTTCGTAGCCGGACTGAATATCAGGCAGTTTCGAATCTGTCATGCCGGCGGCCGAACCGCCCGGCAGGTCGTAAAATTGCGCCATCTGCGCGCAGGCCGCGGTCAGCACCGCCTGCTCGGCCGAACCGCCCGACATGGCGCCGGTCCGGAGATCCGAGACAAACGGCCAGGTACCGAAAATCGCCGGATGGCCTGGCTTGATGGCGTTGACGTAGATGAGGCCGACGAGGACTTCGGCGACCGCCTGCACCACGGCGCCGGC
Organism: Mesorhizobium sp. M0019; assembly: GCF_040323975.1. Taxonomy (NCBI): domain Bacteria; kingdom Pseudomonadati; phylum Pseudomonadota; class Alphaproteobacteria; order Hyphomicrobiales; family Phyllobacteriaceae; genus Mesorhizobium; species Mesorhizobium sp. M0019. The sequence continues at coordinate 40,430 of NZ_JAMYVK010000018.1, forward strand.
AATCGCCGCCGGTGCCGTCGCACCCGCCTGTCCTGCCGACAGCAGCAGGATCGGAATGCCGCCCTCGACGCAGGCTTCGAGAACGCCACAGGCGTCCTCGGCAAACTTCATCGGCGGCACGACGAAGCAGTTCGAATTGGAGACGAAAGGCCGCGCGCGAAAATTCTCTTCGCCGCCCGCGATCGCATAGAGCATGTCGAGCGCCGGCTTGACGTTCTCACGCACGGTAAACGAGGTGCCGACATGCTTCGACGTGCCCATGACGCAGGCGTAGAGCGTGTTGAAATCCATATCGAGCGGGTCGGGAATGTCGCGCGGCACCATCGGCCGCTGGAAGAAATGGATGTTGTCGAGCCCTTCGACCAGGCGCGCGGCATCGTAAATGTCCTGCAGCAGCGACTCGCGATACTCACGCTTTTCGACATCGACAAGATGCACCGCAGCACCGGCCGTGCCGTAGTGCACACGCTTGCCCTGGATCACCATGTCGTGCTTCGGATCCTGGCCGTGGAGGGTGAAATGCCGCGCCGCGTTCTTGATGGTGTCGAGCACAAGGCCGCGAGGAAAGCGCAGGCGGCCGTCCTCACTGAAGGTCGCGCCGGCTTTGGTCAGCGCCTCGATGCAGGAGGGGATGGCGTTGGCGAAGCCGACCGTCTCCAGAAGGGTAAGCACGGCCTCGTGGATACGTTCGCAATCGCTGCCGCTGAGCGGGCTGTAGCTTCCGCCTTCGAGGCCGGCACGCACCGGCTTGACGTCGTCGGCAAGCGGTGCCGCCCGCATGGCGCGGCGCGCCTCGCGCCCGCCGGACCGCCGCGAACGCTGGTCTGCGGACACGTCCTGCTTCTCATGGGCCATTGGCATGAAGGCACTCCAACTTTAGCTGCGGAGCGGGCGCGGCGGTTGGTCCACCATCGGCCTGCTTCGTCCCCTCTATGCAGCGACTATGCCGCCGGCATTGGCACAGCCTATGTGCCAGCCGGTCCCGTCGCATATGCCAAGGAGCTAAAGAACCGGAGCCGCACTACATGCGCCAGGCTCCGGTCGGGGAAGGGAGATCAGGCCGCTGCCGGCCTGCGTCCAGCTGCCGTCGCCAGTTCGCGGATGCCGGGTTCGATGTGCTGCAACGCGATCGAGGAAATGCCCAAGCGCATGAAACGCGATGGCTTTTCGGTACGGTCGAAGAAGCGGTCGCCAGGCTCGATGATGACGCTGCGCGAGGCCGCGGCCTCCGCCAGCCCGCGCGAATCGGTGCCGCGCGGCCCCTCGAGCCAGAGCGACGTGCCGCCGGCCGAATCGGTCGAGCGCCACTCCGGCAGGAAGGCGGAAATCGCATGGACCAGACGCTTGCGCCTCTCGTCGAAGGCGCTCGACAGCCGCCGCACCAGCGCCTCGTGATGGCCGAGCGACAGGAACAATGCGACGGCGCGCTGGTTGTTCGCCGGCGGATGGCGCAGCATGAAGCGGCGTAGCGCCCGAAGCTCGGAGATCAGCCCGGCCGAGGCGACGATGTAGCCGAGCCTGAGGCCGGGAGCCAGCGTCTTCGACATCGAGCCGACATAGACGACCCGGCCGGAGCGATCGAGGCTCTTCAGCGCCTGCTGCGGCGCCTCGTCCAGGAGCTGGCTGTCATATCCGTCCTCGATGATGATCTGGTTGTGCCGGTTGGCGCGCGCCAAAAGCTCCTGCCGCCGCTCTGCCGACAGCGGCACCATGGTCGGGCAATGGTGGCTGGGCGTGACGAAGACGAAGCCGGAATCATTGGGAATGGCCGAGGTTACGATGCCGGAGTGGTCGACCGGAACCGGCTGGATCTCGGCGCCGGCCAGCCGGAAGATCGAACGTGCATCGGGATAGCCCGGGTCCTCCATCGCCACCTTGGAGCCCTTGGTCATCAACAGCGTCGCCAGCATGTAAAGCGCGTTCTGCGCGCCCAACGTCACGATGATCTCGTCCGGATTGGCGAAGATGCCGCGTCGCGGCAGCAGCCGTGCCTGGATCTGCTCGATCAGGAGCGGATCGTCGCGATCGACCATGTCGGATGCCCAGTTGCGGATTTCGAGCACCGCCAACGCCATGCGGTTGCACTCGCGCCATTCGGCGGTCGGGAACAGCGCCGGGTCGAATTGGCCATAGACGAAGGGGTATGACGACTTGATCCAGTTGTCGTGCTTGGCCGGCGGCGGCATGTCGCTCGCCGCGATCTGCCGACGCGCCTTCCAGTCGATCTCGTTGGCCTGGTCGGGCGCCTTCTGATGCGGCTTGGCCGGCGTCGCCAGCACTTCGGGATTGACGAAATGGCCGCGGCGCTCGCGCGCCACCAGGAAGCCCTGATCGACCAACTGCTGGAAGGCCAGCACCACGGTGCCGCGCGCCACGCCGAGTTTTTCGGCAAGAATCCGGCAGGACGGAAGCGGCATGGAAGCCGCGATCTGCCGGTCGAGGATGGCGGCGACGATCGCCTGGCGGATCTGCGCCTGCAGGGTCTGACCGGATTCCGCCGAAATCCGGAACAGGCCGGACCATATGGCCGTGTCGTTTCGCTGTGGCATGGGAGATGTTCCTCGATGGCCAGCTTTTTCACTTGGCTGGACCAGTCGAATGTACCGGTGGCACAAGGTGTTGCGCCAATCAATTTTTCTGATCGCTGGGATTTATGCCAGTGATCCTTTGAGCCGGCCCACGCTGCGCTGCGGCATCGCTGCGCATTGAAACAGATGGAATTCGACCCGATAGTTTGCCGCGACGACACGCGCCGGAAACATCCGGCCTGATAAGATGCATCTCAAGAGACCGGAGCGAAGCAGTGGATCAATCGTCCTTTCAAAAGCAGCTCGACGCATTGCGCGATCACCGTGCGGCCAAATCGGGCTCGATGCGCGAGGCTTTCGCTGCCGATCCGCAGCGCTTCGAGAAATTCTCCGCCAGTGACGGCGACCTGCTGCTCGACTGGTCGAAATGCGCGGTCGATGCGCGGACTATGGAGTTGCTGGAGAAACTGGCTGAGGCCGCTGACCTCGAAGGCCGGCGCGACGCGATGTTTGCCGGCAAGAAGATCAACGTCACTGAAGGCCGTGCCGTGCTGCACACGGCGCTGCGCAACCTGACCGGCAAGGGCATCGTGCTCGACGGCCAGGACGTGAAGGCGGACGTCCTTGCCGTACTCGACGCGATGGGTGCCTTCGCCGACGCGGTGCGTTCCGGCAAGGCGGCCGGCGCGACCGGCAAGAAAATCACCGACATCGTCAACATCGGCATCGGCGGCTCCGATCTCGGCCCGGCCATGGCGACGCTGGCGCTGGCGCCCTATCATGACGGGCCGCGCGCGCATTACGTATCCAATATCGACGGTGCCCATATCCACGACACGCTGAAGGGTCTTTCCGCCGAAACCACCCTGTTCATCATCGCCTCCAAGACCTTCACCACGGTCGAGACGATGACCAATGCCGAAACCGCGCGCAGATGGGTCGAGAAGGCGCTCGGCAAGGAAGCGGTCGGCAAGCATTTCGCCGCCGTCTCGACGGCGCTCGACCTGGTCGCCAAATTCGGCATCGCGCCCGATCGCGTCTTCGGCTTCTGGGACTGGGTCGGCGGCCGCTATTCCGTCTGGGGTGCGATCGGTCTGCCAGTGATGATCGCCATCGGCCCGAAGGATTTTCGCGCCTTTCTCGACGGCGCCCATGAGATGGACGAGCATTTCCGCACCGCGCCGCTGGCGAAGAACCTGCCGGCGCTGATGGGGCTGATTGGCTGGTGGCACCGCGTGATCTGCAAATACCCCGCTCGCGCCGTCATCCCCTACGATCAGCGTCTGTCCAGGCTGCCGGCCTATCTGCAGCAGCTCGACATGGAATCGAACGGCAAGAGCGTCACCCTGGAAGGCGGCGCTGTAACGACGCCGACCGGCCCGCTGGTCTGGGGCGAGCCCGGCACCAATGGCCAGCATGCCTTCTTCCAACTTCTGCATCAGGGCACCGATTTCATTCCGGTCGAATTCCTTGCCGCTGCCGTCGGCCACGAGCCGGAACTGAAGCATCACCACGACCTTCTGCTTGCCAATTGCCTGGCGCAGTCGGAAGCCTTCATGAAGGGCCGCACGCTTGAGGAAGCCCGAGCGCAGATGCTGGCGAAAGGCATGAAGCCCGCCGATGTCGACAGGATTGCTCCGCACCGCGTCTTCTCCGGCGACCGCCCCTCGGTGACGATTCTCTACAGAAAGCTCGACCCGCATACATTCGGACGGCTGATTGCGCTTTACGAACACCGCGTCTTTGTCGAAGGCACGCTGTTCAACATCAACTCCTTCGACCAATGGGGCGTCGAACTCGGCAAGGAACTGGCGACCGGGCTGCTGCCCGTCGTTGAAGGCAAGGAGAACGCCGCAAAGCGGGATGCCTCGACTGCCGGACTGGTGGAATACATCCACCGCTTGCGCGGCCCGGAGTGAAAAGCTTGGCGGACATTAAGGGAATATTGTTCGACAAGGACGGCACGCTCGTGGATTTCAACGCGACATGGCTGGGCATCGCCGACTTCATGGCAATGGATGCGGCCGAAGGCGATCGGTGGAAAGCAGACAGGCTGCTTGCGGCGGCGGGCTTCGACTTCGCCACCAAGCGCTTCAAGCCGGATTCGATTTTTGCCTCCGGTACCAACATGGACGTCGTCGAGCTGTGGTTTCCACGGCTGTCCGACGAGGACCAGATGCTTGCCGTCGCCCGCTTCAACGCCATCACTTCGGCGCAAGGATCGGCAATGGCGGTGGCGCTGCCGGGTGTGGTCGAGACGCTTGGGCTGCTTCACAGAAAATCCTACCGGCTTGGCGTCGCCACCAACGACTCGACCAGCGGCGCGGAAAAAACCTTGGTCACGCTGGGCGTCGCGCAGCTTTTCGACGCCGCCTATGGTTACGATGCGGTGGCCAATCCAAAACCGGCGCCGGATACGATCCTTGCCTTCTCGGACCTGACAGGGCTCAGGCCGGCGGCGATCGCAATGGTCGGCGACAATCGCCACGATCTGGAAATGGCGCGCGCCGGCGGCTGTGGCCTGGCGATTGGCGTGCTGTCCGGCACCGGCACACGTGAATCGCTGTCGCAGATAGCCGACGTCATTCTGGATTCGGTGGCCGACCTGCCTGATTTTCTTTCGGCGCGAGTGACGGAGACAGCCTGACGGCCGAGGCCATCTCTTCCTTGCATAGGACTTCTTCCGGAGCCTAATCGACCATCAGATGGGTACAGTTGATGGTCGTATTCTCGATGGCCGTCAGTTTGGCCAGCAGGTCCAAGCGGATCATCTCGACAGTCCGGCTCGGTAGAACCCCTTCCACTGTCAGCTGAATATCATACCAGTCCTCGACATAGCGCACGGTGACGCCTTCGACGCAGAGGCGATAGACACGATGCTCGTCCGTGATTTCAGGCATCTTCGAGTGAGGCACGTCGGGCGTGTACAATGTTTCGAGCAAGTCTATTCGAGGATTGGGGCCGAGATGGCGAAGATGTTTGGCTCGAAAGCCGTCGCTGTCCTCTGGTCTGCCACTGGCGCGATCTGAAAGGCGGCGGCGAAGCCAAAAGATATGATTTTGACAGCCATCATCTCGAACGAATGCAAATCGCGGCCAGAGCCGCCTGGTAAGGCGCTCCCAGCGCCTGTATGGAGGTCCAGGCGCCAATCGTCGATGTTCTCGACCACTCCAGGCCATCGCGGCCCGATCAGGCGCCCGCCGCGAACCAGGAGTGCGCCACCATCTTCCACGAGTTCCGAAGAGTGCTTGTATATCCATGGCGGCGTTTCGCCGGTCGTATCGAAGCGGCCAACACCAAAGTTTGTTATGTCTAAAACGAGCACCTGGGCCTTGTGACCGCGAACATTCGGATAAGATAGGTTGCCTACTATAAATATTCGGTCGTCGACAAGATTTGCCGTATGAAAGTCGGTCGGTGGAAAAACCTCATCCGAGTAGCCCAAAATCTCGGTGCCGCTCCCAGGATGACTCACGATCACATCGTTGTAGATATAGAAATCTGCATCATAGTGATCTTCATACTCGCCGCCGATCCTGACAAGGCGGCCGTCTGGCAGCACCGTTTCAGTGCGCCCGTACCGGCTGAAGCTCCAGCACGGCCCGACATCCTTTGAAGGCGGGCCGTGGAACGCTTTGTTCAGGGAGTAACCGGTGAGACGGTGCTCAATTGCCCATACCCAGACAGGGTTGGTCATAGGTTCCGGATTGCCAGAACCTCGACTGGGCGAACGAAACTGTAAAAACAGGTCTTGGTCTATGTTCGCGGGCGGTATGATCAAGTTCAAGCGGGGCTAGCAAGGCTGCTACATCGAAGGACGAGCCGATACCCCATCGCTGGATTATAGCCTCCATAGAATCGTCTGCAAGGGGTCGAACTCAGTCATTCGAATGATTTGGTTTTGAGCCGATGATCCAGTATTGATCAACTGCAACATCAAACTGCGACCGCGCGCTTCTGCGGGGATGATCTACAGCGAACTGAGTGGCCCTCAAACTCCAATCACATGGGAGGAAGCGGGCGTACTGATTGGTATGGCGAGCCTGCCGGGCAATTCTCCGTCTTGGCGGTTGCAATGGCTTGCAATGATGAAGGAAGCGGTTGCCAATAAAGGTTCGGCTAAGCGCACTTCAGGTGAGCAACGCTAGCTACTGCTTGGTACGCAACGGGTCGAAGTCGGCCGTTCATAGCGATTTGATTTTGATCCTGGCGCTAGCGATCGTCCTGCTCGAAGGAAAAGACGCCGCTCGGCCTGGTCACACCCTTCGCGTCGCCGAAATCCGGCACTTGGTATTCGGCGAGCAGCCGAAGCCGGGACAGCGGCAGGTCCGTGCGGCGGGGGTCGCCGACCAGCACCTTGATGCCGGCTGCTAGGCAGCGGTCGAGGAATGGGATAACCCGTAGAGCAACCTCGCGACCGTAGAACACGTCGCCGGCAACCACGACGTCGACCCGTGGTGGCGGACCGGTGGTGATATCCTTGTCGACGATATTGATCGTGACACTATTGGCCGCGGCGTTGAGGCCGATCGCGGCAACGGCGTTGTGATCGATCTCGGCCGCGATCACCGCGCTTGCGCCGGCCTTCTCGGCGGCGATACCTACAAGGCCGGAGCCGGCGCCGAGGTCGAGTACGCGACGGCCGGCCACGGTCTCCGGCCGGTCGAATATGTAGCGGGCGAGCACCGCGCCGCCGGCCCAGACATAGGCCCAGTACGGTGGCTCCGGTTCAGGTCCGTCTTCTTCGGTCGCATGTTGGTTCCATTCAAGAAGCCGCCTGAGCCCGCTTCCCGGATGGGCGGTGTAAAGCCGAATTTCGGGAAGCGCGGGCACGGGGGCGATCCGCATGTTCGCCCGGATGAACTCTGCCGGGTCCGGGCGCGAACCTATACTCACGGCGTTGGCGCCGGCGATGCAATCGCTCAAGCTGCGCCTAGCCCCGCAACGCCCGTCGCAGGATCTTGCCGACCGGTGTCTTCGGCAGCTCGGTGCGGAACTCAATATACCTGGGACGCTTGTAGCCGGTCAGGTTCTCGCGGCAATAAGCCGTCAGCATGTCGGCGGTCAGTGCCGGGTCCTTCTTGACGACGAACAGCTTCGGCACTTCACCCGAATGCTCGTCCGGCACGCCGATCGCCGCCACTTCGAGTACGCCTGGATGCTGCGCCACCACTTCCTCGAGTTCGTTCGGATAGACGTTGAAGCCGGAAACCAGGATCATGTCCTTCTTGCGGTCGACGATCTTGGTGTAGCCAAGCTCGTCCATGAAGCCCATGTCGCCCGATTTGAAGAAGCCGTCCTCGGTCATCACCTTGGCGGTCTCGTCCGGCCGGTTCCAGTAGCCGGCCATCACCTGCGGTCCGCGGATGCAGATTTCGCCGACTTCGCCGAGCGGCAAATTGTTGCCGTCGTCGTCGCGGATGGCGATCTCGGTCGAGGGCAGCGGCAGGCCGATCGTGCCGGTGTAAACGCCGTCGCTGAATTTGTTGATGGTTGTCCCCGGCGAGGTCTCGGTGAGCCCGTAGGCCTCGCTGATCGGGCAGCCGGTCAGCGCCTTCCATCGTTCGGCGATGGCCCTCTGCACCGGCATGCCGCCACCCAGCGTCAGGATCAGCGGCTTGAAATCGAGCTTGCGAAAATCCTCATTATTGAGCAGCGCATTGAACAGCGTGTTGAGGCCCGGAAAGATGTGGATCGGGTATTTCTGCAGCTCCTTGACGAAGCCGGGAATGTCGCGCGGATTGGGGATGAGGACATTCTGCGCGCCTTGCTGCATGCCTACCAGCACGTTCGCCGTCAGCGCAAAAATGTGATAGAGCGGCAGCGCGCAGAGGAAGTTCAGATGCGCCGGCTTCGGCTTGACGGTAAAAGCGTCTTCGGCCCACAGCGCGTTCTGCGCGACGTTCGCCAAAATGTTGCTGTGCAAAAGCATCGCGCCCTTGGAGATGCCGGTCGTGCCGCCCGTGTATTGCAGGAAGGCGATGTCGTCGGCCGCGACCTTTGCGGGCCTGAAGGCCATGCCGGTGCCGGCCTTCAGCGCGGCGTTGAACTTGACATGGCCGGGCAGCGACCATGCCGGCACCATCTTCTTGATGCGGCGTACAACGAAGTTGACGATCGTTCCCTTGAGCCCGCCGAGCATGTCGCCCATCGAGGCGACCACTACATGCTTGACCGCGGTCCTGGCGATCACCGCCTGCAAGGTGCAGGCAAAATTTTCGAGGATGACAATGGCTTGAGCGCCGGAATCCTTGAGCTGGTGCTCCAGCTCGCGCGGCGTGTAGAGCGGATTGATGTTGACCACGACATAGCCGGCGCGAAGCACTGCCATAATCGCCACCGGATATTGCAGCACATTCGGCATCATCAGCGCGACGCGCGCGCCCTTCTGCAGCCCCGTTGATTGCAGATAGGCGCCGAAGGCGGCCGACTGTCGCTCGAGGTCGGCATAGGTGATCGATTTGCCCATGCAGACGAAGGCCGGCCGATTCGCAAACTGCTTGCACACGGCAACGAGAAAGTCGCCGATCGAGCTGGAGGGCAGGTCGCCAATCTCGGCCGGCACGATTTTTGGGTAACTCTGGAGCCACGGTTTTTCAGGCAGGCCAGCGGCCAGTGCGGTGATCGCCTTCGGTAATCTATTGGCCGGACCTGCCGGCGGTCGTGGCGCTGTCGGCACTGCCTTCGCCGCCGGCTTGGCGGCAGATTTTGCAGCAGGCGCAGTCTTGCCGGTTGCCGGTTTAGCAGCCGTTCCAGCCGTGGTCTTCGCCGCCGGCTTCGCGCTTGCCTTCGCGGTAGCCGTCGGCTTGGCGGCGGCCGCTTTTGACTTGACCGCTTTCGATGTTGCCTCGGCCTTTGCTTTCGCCGCGTTGGTTGTCTTTGCCGGTTTTGCCACCTGTCGCTCCCTCAATCGTTCTTATTGTTTCGGCATGCTTGCGCGCCACCACCGCCCTGATCAACAAAGATATCCCACGCTTGCCGCAATGTCCGGAACCTGGGAAAATCCGGCACGCTGCCCATCTATCTATGTATTGCCACAAGCGGCCGTGCAAGCCTCGCTACCTGGAGTGCGGTAAGACTTGCCGTCAAACCTCTTGGCCGGGACCGGTTTTCGGACGCGCATCGCTTGAACCGGACGGCTCGATTCCCCGATTGGCGGCATTACCGATCAACAAAAAATTGAAGTCGCTAATAATGTCGTGATCTGCGGATTCGGCTGGTTTTTTCCACAATTCGCCGCATGCCGGAATTTTTTTCTGCTTCCCGTGGGTTAGGCAAACAAGCAGTTCCAAAGCTAGAAAAACGGTGCTTATATGCGGCCTTCGCGAGCCTGACAGAGGGGCTTGGAAGAACATCAGGGAGTGCTCAATGAAAAAGAAACTGACTTTTGCAGCCGCGTTGCTGGCTGCAAGCGTCCTCGGCGGCGTGGCCAATGCAAAACAACTGGTCTATTGCTCGGAGGCATCGCCGGCCGGCTTCGACCCGTCGCCATGGAGCGGCGGCAACGACTTCGATGCCTCGTCGCGCACCATCTATTCGCGCCTGGTCGAGTTCGAGCATGGCAAGACCACCATCTCGCCCGGCCTGGCCGAGAGCTGGACGGTTTCCGATGACGGTCTCGAATACACCTTCAAGCTTCGCCCGGGTGTGAAATTCCAGACGACCGATTATTTCACGCCGACGCGCGACCTCAACGCCGACGACGTGATCTTTTCCTTCGAACGCCAGTGGAAGAAAGAAAGCCCGTGGTACAGCTATCTGGAAGGCACCGGCTGGGAATATTTCACCGGCATGGGCTTCCCCGATCTCCTGAAGGAAATCGTCAAGGTCGACGACCTGACGGTGAAATTCGTGCTGAACAAGCCTGAAGTCGCCTTCCTGCCGGACCTCGGCATGGATTTCGCCTCGATCGTTTCCAAGGAATATGCCGACCAGCTCGACAAGGCCGGCACCAGGCAGCAGTTCACCCAGAAGCCGGTCGGCACTGGTCCGTTCCAGTTCGTCGACTATCAGGTCGATGCGGTCGTGCGCTATGCAGCATGGGACGGCTACTATGGCGGCCGCCAGAAGATCGATGATCTGATCTTCGCCATCACGCCCGACCCCGCCGTGCGCGCGCAGAAGCTGAAGGCGGGCGAATGCGATATCATGTCATACCCGGCGCCGGCCGACATTGCCGGACTGCAGGCCGACGCGAACCTCAAGGTCGACGAGCAGGAAGGCCTGAACATCGGCTACATGGCTTACAACACGACGCAGCCGCCCTTCGACAAGGTCGAGGTCCGCAAGGCCCTCAACATGGCGGTAAACAAGAAGGCGATCATCGACGCGGTCTATCAGGGCGCCGGTGCGCCGGCCATCAACCCGATCCCGCCGACCATGTGGTCCTATAACAAGGACATCAAGGACGATCCCTATGATCCGGAGGCGGCCAAGAAGATGCTGGCCGATGCAGGCGTCAAGGATCTGTCGATGAAGATTTGGGCTATGCCGGTCAGCCGCCCCTACAACCCGAACGCCCAGCGCGTCGCCGAGTTGATCCAGGCCGATTATGCCGCCGTCGGGGTCAAGGCGGAGATCGTCAGTTACGAATGGACCGAGTATCGCCAGCGCGGCAAGGCTAAGGATCGCGACGGCGCCTTCCAACTGGGCTGGACCGGTGACAATGGCGATCCGGACAACTTCTTTTTCCTGCTCGGTTGCGATGCCATCGGCCAGTCCAATTATGCGATCTGGTGCAACCAGGAATTCGAAGCCCTGCTGAAAAAAGGCAAGGCAACGACGGACGTCGCCGAGCGCACCAAGATCTACGAGGAAGCTCAGGTGGTGTTCAAGCGTGAGGCTCCGTGGCTGACCATCGCCCACTCCAAGGTCTTCATGCCGATGAACAAGAAGGTGTCGGGCTTCGTTATGGACCCGCTCGGCATTCATCGGTTTGACGGCGTCGACGTCACCGAATAAGTCCTGAGAAATTGAACGGCGGCGCTGGACTTCCCGCGCCGCCGTTCTATGAAGCAAGATGCTCCGTTATCTCCTCCACAAGCTCGCTTTGATCATCCCGACCGTGTTCGGCATATCGCTGGCGGCGTTTGCTTTCGTCCGGCTTCTGCCCGGCGATCCTATCCTGGCCCTGGCGGGCGAGCGCGGCGTCAGCCCCGAGCGCTACGCCCAGCTCATCGAGCAGTTTGGCTACAACCGGCCCTATGTCATCCAATACCTGGAATATATCGGCAGGGTCCTGACCGGCGATTTCGGCATATCTATTGCCACCAAGCGGCCAGTGCTCGGCGAATTCCAGGCGCTGTTTCCAGCCACGCTGGAACTGGCGACAGTGGCGTTGATCATCGCCGTCCTGCTCGGCATTCCTGCCGGTATCTTCGCCGCGGTCAAGCGCGGCTCGTGGTTCGACCAGGCGACGATGGGTGTCGCGCTGACCGGCTATTCGATGCCGATCTTCTGGTGGGGGTTGCTGCTCATTATCTTCTTCTCCGGCTATCTCGGCTGGACGCCGGTTTCCGGCCGCATCGGCCTGCAGTATTTCTTCAGGCCGACGACCGGGTTCATGCTCATCGACAGTCTGATCTCCGGCAGGAGCGGCGCTTTCAAATCTGCCGTCAGCCATTTGATCCTGCCGTCGATCGTGCTGGCGACGATCCCGCTTGCCGTCATAGCGCGCCAGACGCGCTCGGCGATGCTCGAGGTGCTGGGCGAGGACTATGTCCGCACCGCGCGCGCCAAGGGCCTGGCGCCGCGCCGCGTCATCGGTCTGCACGCTTTTCGCAACGCGCTGATCCCGGTGGTCACCACCATTGGACTGCAGGTCGGCACCTTGATGGCGGGCGCCATTCTGACCGAGACCATTTTTTCCTGGCCGGGCATCGGCAAATGGATGATCGATGCCATCGGCAAGCGCGACTATGTCGTCGTCCAGAGCGGATTGCTGATCATCGCGCTGATCGTCATGGCGGTGAACCTGATCGTCGACGTGCTCTACGCCGTCATCAATCCGCGCATCCGGGTGCAGTGAGATGACCGACGAATCCGCCGCCGAAGCTACCGCCGCCTCCATCCCGACAGGCGGCAGGCAACGGGCTTTCGCCGAGTTCTGGCACTACTTCTCGATGAACACCGGCGCGGTCATCGGCCTTGTCGTGTTTTCGGCGCTGGTGCTGGTGGCGATCTTTGCGCCGTTCGTCGCCCCACATTCGCCCGACGAGCAGTTTCGCGATGCGCTGCTGGCACCCCCTGCCTGGCAGGAAGGCGGCAAATCGATGTTCCTGCTCGGCACCGACGCGGTCGGCCGCGACATGCTTTCACGGTTGATCTTCGGGGCGCGTTTCTCGCTGTTCATCGGCCTGGTGGTCGTTGTCTTCTCGCTCACCAGCGGCATCGTGCTTGGCGTGCTCGCCGGCTATTTCCGCGGCTGGGTCGACACGCTGATCATGCGCATCATGGATATCATCCTGGCCTTCCCGTCGCTGCTTCTGGCGCTGGTGCTGGTGGCGATCCTTGGCCCCGGCCTTTTCAATGCCATGCTGGCGATCGCGCTGGTGCTGCAGCCGCATTTTGCGCGCCTCACCCGCGCCGCCGTGATGGCCGAAAAGAACCGCGAATATGTCATCTCCGCCAAGGTGGCTGGTGCCGGTCATCTTCGCTTGATGGTGAGGACGATCCTGCCGAACTGCCTGGCACCGCTGATCGTGCAGGCGACGTTGTCCTTCTCCAACGCTATTCTCGAGGCTGCGGCGCTCGGCTTCCTCGGTGTCGGTGCGCAGCCGCCGACGCCGGAATGGGGCACGATGCTCGCCTCGGCGCGCGAGTTCATCCTGCGCGCGCCTTGGGTGGTGACCTTCCCCGGACTTGCCATCCTGATTACTGTGCTTGCAATTAATCTGATCGGCGACGGCCTGCGCGATGCCTTCGACCCCAAGCTGAAGAGGTCATAATTCAATGCCTCTTCTCGAGATCAAGAACCTGACCGTTTCCTTCGACACCGCCGCTGGACCATTCATGGCGGTACAAGGCATCGACCTGTCGGTCGAACCGCGCGAGGTGCTGGCGATCGTCGGCGAATCCGGTTCGGGCAAGTCGGTGGCTATGCTGGCGGTGATGGGGCTTTTGCCCAACACCGCGACGGTGAGGGCCGACCGCATGGCCTTCGACGGCATCGACCTGCTCAAGCTCGGCCCATCCGAGCGGCGCAAGATCGTCGGCAAGGATATTTCGATGATCTTCCAGGAGCCGGTCGCCAGCCTCAACCCGTGCTTCACCGTCGGCTTCCAGATCGAGGAGGTGCTGCGCTTCCATATGGGCATGGACCGCGCCCAGCGCCGGGCGCGTGCCATCGAATTGATGAAGTTGGTCGGCATCGCCGACCCCGAGGAACGGCTGGGCTCCTTCCCGCACCAGATGTCGGGTGGTCAGTGTCAGCGCGTCATGATCGCCATCGCCATCGCCTGCAATCCCAAGCTTTTGATCGCCGACGAGCCAACCACGGCGCTCGACGTCACCATCCAGAAGCAGATCCTCGATCTGCTGGTCGGCCTGCAGGCCAAATATGGCATGGGCCTGATCATGATCACCCACAATATGGGGGTGGTTGCCGAGACCGCCGACCGTGTCATCGTCCAGTACAAGGGCCGCAAGATGGAAGAGGCCGACGTGCTGTCGCTGTTCGAGTCCCCCAAGAGCAACTACACGCGCGCGCTCCTGTCGGCGCTGCCCGAAAACGCCGTCGGCGACCGGTTGCCTACTGTTTCCGACATGCTGTTTGAGCCGGCCCCATCTGTAGTCGCAGCCCGGTCCGCAGGAGGAACCGCCTCATGAGCGTGACGGTAGTCGAAGGCAAGAACATCGTGCGCGACTATCATGTCGGTGGCGGGCTTTTCCGCCCCTCCCGTACGGTTCATGCGGTCAAGGGTGTTTCGTTCAGCGTCGACAAGGGCAAGACGCTGGCCATCGTCGGCGAGAGCGGCTGCGGCAAGTCAACACTCGCCCGCATCATCACCCTGATCGACCCGGCGACCTCCGGCGAGCTTTTCATCGACGGCAAGAAGGTAGACATCGGCAGGAACGGCCTGTCGAAGGAAATGCGCCGCAAGGTCCAGATCGTCTTCCAGAACCCTTATGGTTCGCTCAATCCACGCCAGAAGATCGGCGACGTGCTTGGCGAGCCGCTGCTCATCAACACCGACAGCACGACCGATGAGCGGCGCGATCTTGCCATGAAGATGCTAAAGAAGGTCGGTCTCGGCCCCGAGCACTTTAATCGCTACCCGCATATGTTTTCGGGCGGCCAGCGCCAGCGGATCGCCATCGCCCGCGCGCTGATGCTCAACCCCAGCCTTCTGGTGCTGGACGAGCCGGTCTCGGCACTTGATCTTTCGGTGCAGGCGCAGGTGCTGAACCTGCTCGCCGACCTGCAGGACGAGTTTCAGCTAACCTATGTTTTCATCAGCCACGACCTGTCGGTGGTGCGCTACATCGCCGACGACGTGATGGTAATGTACTTCGGCGAAGCGGTCGAATACGGCTCGCGCGACGAGGTCTTCGCCGACCCCAAGCACAGCTACACCAGGACGCTGTTCGCGGCGACGCCGCGTGCCGACGTTGCCAGCATCAAGGCACGGTTGGCCAAGAAGAAGGCCGCCTGATCCGGCGAGGTTTGCCGGCCGGTTACCGCTTCTCGATCCCCGGAATGCCGGAGATCTGCTCGGCGAGAAAGTCGACCAGCAGCCGCACCCGGGCAATGCCCGCACGCTCCGGAACGATCAGCATGCTCAGCGGGACGGGAGGCGGAAAATAGCCCGGCAGGACCACTTCCAGCCGGTCGGCCGCCAGAAGATCGTCGACAAGCCAGTGGTGGGCGGGTGCGATGCCGCGTCCGGCGACAAGGGCTTCGCGCGCAGCAAGCCCATGGTCGACCAGAAATCTGCCGCCAAAGGGCACCGCAAAGGTCTCGCCGCCCGGCCCCTGCAAGGTGAGCGTGTCGCTTCCCGCGATGTTCGACATCCGGATGCCTTCATGGCCAGGCAGATCCTGCGGGACAGCCGGTCTGCCCCGCGCCGCCAGATAGGCCGGCGCCGCCACCAGCAGACGCCGGGATTGCCCGAGCGCCCGCAGTTTCATTGAGCTGTCGGTGAGCGGGCCGAGGCGAAGCGCGATGTCGACGCCCTCCCGCACAAGGTTGATGCGCTCGTCGGTAAGGCTGAGATCGATGCCGATGTAGGGATAGCGGTCCTGAAAGGCGAAGATCAGCCGGCTGACATGTAAGACCCCGAGCGCCGCCGTGCAGGATATCCGGATCGTGCCGGCCGACGCGCCGCGCGTGCCCCGCGCCTCATCGCCGGCCTGCTCGACGAGGCGCAGGATCTGGACGCTGTCGGCATAGTAACGGCTGCCTTCATCGGTCATCGTGACGCGCCGGGTGGTCCTGCTGAGCAAGGGCACTCCGACGGCCTCCTCGAGTTCTCGCAAATGCCGTGTGACCGTCGACTGCCCAACTCCGAGCTCGCGCGCCACCGCCGAGAGGCTGCCGCGCTCGGCGACGCGAACGAAGGTGCGCATGCGCTCAAGGGTGACGTCCGATCTATCCATTATTCGGCATTATCTTATACATTTCCTACATATAGTGGATCAGCCCACAGCTGGCTACCTTTGGTGTCTATCGTCCTTCTTCGGAGTAGACCCATGAAAGTCCTGCTTGTTTTTGCTCATCCTGAACCGCGTTCGCTCAACGGCGCACTGCGTGACGTCGCCATCGGGGAACTTGAGGCCCAAGGCCATGAGGTGCGGGTGTCTGACCTCTACGCCGATGGCTGGAAAGCCGAGGTAGACCGTGCCGACTTTCCGTCGTGGCCGCCTGAAGCACGCTTCCTGCCGGCCGGCGCCTCCAAAAAAGCTTTTGCGAGCGGCACTCTGACCGAAGACGTCAAAGTGGAGATCGACAAGCTGCTATGGGCCGATACCCTGATCCTCCAGTTCCCGCTGTGGTGGTACGCCATGCCGGCGATCCTCAAGGGCTGGGTCGATCGCGTGTACGCCTACGGCTTCGCCTATGGCGTTGGCGAGCACAGCGACAAGCGGTGGGGTGACCGCTTTGGTGAGGGAACGCTCGCCGGCAAGCGCGCAATGCTGATCGTGACCACCGGCGGCTGGGAGGAGCATTATTCCGCCCGCGGCGTCAACGGCCCGATCGACGACCTGCTGTTCCCGATCAATCACGGGATTCTATACTATCCGGGCTACGACGTGCTTCCGCCGTTCGTGGTTTACAGGGTGGACCGTTTCGGGGAGGCGGATTTCGAGCCTGTCGCGGAGCGACTGCGCGAAAGGATGCGAACGCTCGAGACAATCCGGCCCATTCGTTATCGGCAGCAGAATGGCGGCGATTACTTGATCCCAAGCATGCAATTGCGCCCCGGCTTGGAGAACCCGGGTGCGACCGCCTTTGCGCTTCACGAGGATCGCGCCGGCGCCGCCGCCCAGTCCGATCAGGACAGCCGGGCGATGATGGTGCGCAGCGCCTCGCCGAAGCGCCGGACTTCCTCGATCGTATTGTAATGCACCAGCGAGGCGCGCACGGCGCCGCTGTCCATGCTGAGGTTGAGCCGCTTCATCAGACGCGGCGCATACATGTGGCCGTCGCGAACGCCGATCTGCATCTCGGCCATTTCCTCGACGATCCTCTGCGGCGACAGCGTGCCGACATTGAAGCAGAAGGTCGGCACGCGCTCGCTGAGGCGTGCCTCTTCGGCCACGCCGTAGATCGTCGCGCCGCAATCTTTGAGCACCGCCAGCATTTCGCGCGCCAGCACCTGTTCGTAGTCGCGGATGGCATTCATGCCGGCGACGATGTTGTCGCGGCGCGACCGGTTATTCTCTGACAAGAAATTGCGGCCGATCGATTCGAGGTAGCGCACCGCGGCATCCATGCCGGAGACGTTCTCGTAAATGAAGGTACCGGCCTCGATTTTGTAGGGCGGCTCGTCGGGGATGAAATCTTCGCGGAAGGTCGGCAGGCGCTTCAGAGTTTCGAAGCGGCCCCACAGGAAGCCCATATGCGGCGAGAAATTCTTGTAGCCGGAGCAGACCAGATAGTCGCAATCCCAGGCCTGCACATCGATCAGCCCGTGCGGCCCGTAATGCACGCAGTCGAGGAACACTTCGGCGCCTGCCGCATGCGCAATCCCAGCCACGGAGGCAACGTCGACAATCGAGCCGATCGAATGCGCCGTTACCGTGCAGGCGACGAGCCGGGTGTGCTCTGAGACCAGCGGGCGCAAATCGTCGACATGCAGATTGCCGTCCTCGCGCATCCGCCACCATTTGAACTTGGCGCCGGCGGGCGCCAGCGCCAGCCACGTCGCGATATTGGCATCGTGATCCATGTCGGTGATGACGATCTCGTCACGCTCCCCGTTTGGGCGCTCGGAAAGCATCTGGCCGATGCCGAGGCTGACCAGGCGGATGAACGAAGTGGCGTTCATGCCGAAACAGATCTCCGCCGGGTCGGTGGCGTTGATCAGCAAGGCCACGCTTTCGCGAGCGCCGGCGACGGCTTGGTCGACGGTGACGCTGCGGCCATAGCGGCCGCCGCGCTGCACATTATGCGCGACCAAATGGTTGGTGACCGCATCGAGCACGCTTTGCGGGATCTGCGCGCCGGCGGCATTGTCCATGAAGACGAAGTCCCCGGCTTGCTGCAAGGCGGGAAACATGGCGCGGATCGTCTCGACCGGGAAAGCTGCGGCATCGCCGGTTTTCGAAATCTGATGCTGGTTCAAGGTCGTCTCCTGCGAGGTGCGCTGACAGATTCAGCGGGTCTTTTCGGTTTGAAAGCGGCGTTCAAGGAGGCTGACGAGACGGACCATCGGCCAGAGAAAGATGAGATAGACCAGCGCCGCGCCGATCAGCGGTGAAGGATTGGCATAGAGCGATTGCGCGTTGGTCGCTTCCTTCAGCAGTTCGGGCAGCGCCACGGTGGAAGCGAGCGAAGTATCCTTGAACATCGAAACGCAATTGCTGGTCATTGGCGGAATGACGACGCGGATCGCCTGCGGCAGCACTACCTTGCGCAAGGTCAGCAAGAACGGCAGGCCGAGCGCCTGCGCCGCCTCGAACTGGCCGCGCGGAATGCTCTCTATACCGGAGCGGAACACCTCGGCCGAATAGGCCGCCATGATGATGGCGAAGGCCATCACCGCGGACGTCCACGATGACAGGCGAATACCGAGGAACGGCAGCGCATAGTAGATCAGGATCAGCACGACCAGCACCGGCATCGCCCGGAAAATGTCAATGTAGCCGACAGCCAGCAGCCGAAGCGGCTTTGGCGCATAGAGCCGCACCAGGCTGATCGCGAGGCCGACGGGAATACCGATGCCGATGCTCATGATTCCGAGCAGCAGGGTGTTCAGGAAACCGCGCAGCAGCGCCGGCAGGCTGGAGACCATGACGTCGGCGTTGAAGAAGGTGTCCAGCAGCGACATCGCAGCATTTCCGAAACGTTTGGCGTCCCGCGACGCTCGAGCCCGAGCCCGAAATCCGAAATCGTGCCGGCATCGAAAGCCGGCACGACATTTAAGCGCGAACTGCCGCTCAGGCCTTCGGCATAGGCATTTCCTTGACGGTCGAGGAATCGGCAGGTGCGTCGCTGCCGAACCACTTCTTGTGGATCGCGGCCAGCGTGCCGTCCTTCTTCATCGCGGTCAGCGCGTCGTTCAGCTTGCCGAGCAGCGGGTGGTCTTTGGTCATCATCAGACCGTACTGCTCGCCGGTCTTGATGCGCTCTTTTACGGCGAGATCCTTCATCCTGGTGAAAGAATATTCCAGGCCCGGAATATCGCTGACCGCCGCATCGACGCGGCCGGAGCTGAGATCGAGCAGCAAATTCTGCTGCGTGTCGTAGCCCTTGACGTCACTGAACCCGTCCGCTTCCTGGTGGGCCGTGACCCAGGCTTCGCCGGTCGAGCCGGACAGCACGCCGACGATCTTGCCCTTGAGGTCGGCCTCGGCCTTGATCGGGCTGTCGGCCTTCGCGGCGATGCCCATGTCGGAATCATAGTAGGGCTGCGTGAACGACTGAGACTTCAGCCGCTCCGGCGTGATGGTGATCGACGAGATGGCGACGTCGATGCGCTTCGAGGTGGTGGCGGCGAACAGCGCCTGGAAACCGAGATCGGCGATATCAGTGGTCATGCCGATACGCTTTGCCGCCTCATTGATGATGTCGACTTCGAAACCCTCGAACGTGCCGCTCTCGTTCTTGTATTCAAAAGGCGGATTGGTCGGATAGGCGCCGACATTCAGCGTGCCTTCGGCGTAGGCCGGGCCGCCAGCGATGCCGATGGCAGCAGCAAGAAGCAGCAGGTTGCGACGGGTGAAGTTCATTTTCGTTCCCTCTGGTTGTGATCGGACGGGTTTGGCCCCGCACGGTTTTGATGCGCCAAGTGACGGGACTGCCGGAAAGCCCTCCCGGCACGGCAGTCGCAAGACATTGGATGCTATCCAAAGTACCGCGCTTTTCAAGGCGAAAGTTTTAAGCTTAAAAAATTGCCACGTGTTGCCGTCACTCCGGAATAACCGCCGTGGCCTGGATCTCAACCTTGGCGCGATCCTCGACCAGCGCCATCACCTGCATGGCGGCCATCGCCGGGAAATGCCGGCCGATCACCTCGCGATAGACCTCTCCGATCCCCTTGAGATTGGCCAAATATTCCGCCTTGTCGGTAAAGTACCAGGTCATCGAGGTGATATGTTCCGGCTTGGCGTCGGCCTCGGCGAGCACAGCAACAATATTGGCCAGCGTCTGCCGCACCTGGCCGACAAGATCATCGGTCTCGAAGCGGCCCTGTCCGTTCCAGCCGACCTGCCCGCCGACGAAGACAAGCTGCCCACGCGCGGCGACGCCATTGGCGTAGCCGACGGGTTTCGCCCAGCCTTCCGGCTGCAGGATGGTGTGCATGTCAAAACCTCCCAATGCTCAAATCCGGTCGCTCAAAACTCGAAGACAATAATTTTCACGCAAACTCCTGTCTCAGGCCGCTCCCATCACTTGCCGTGCAATCACCACCTTCTGCACGTCGGACGCTCCCTCGTAGATGCGCAGCGCCCGGATCTCGCGATACAGGCTTTCGACGATATGGCCCTTGCGAACGCCGTCGCCGCCATGCAGCTGCACAGCCTTGTCGATCACCTCCTGCGCTTTGTCGGTAGCGAACAGCTTGGCCATGGCGGCTTCGCGGGTAACCCGAGCCGCGCCCATGTCCTTGGTCCAGGCGGCACGATAGACCAGCAACGCGGCGGCATCGACATCCAGCGCCATGTCGGCGATGTGGCCCTGCACCATCTGCAGCTCGGCCATCGGCGCACCGAACAGCCTGCGCTCGGCCACTCTTGTGATGCTTTCGTCCAGCGCGCGCCGGGCAAAGCCGAGCGCCGCTGCGCCGACGGTCGAACGGAACACGTCGAGCACGGACATGGCGATGCGAAAACCGTCACCGGGTTTGCCGATCAGCGCCGAGGCTGGAATGCGTGCATTGTCGAAGGACAGCCGGGCGAGCGGGTGCGGCGCGATCACCTCCAGCCGCTCGGCAACGATCAGCCCCTCGGTTTCGGAAGGCACGACAAAGGCGGAAAGCCCCTTGGCGCCGGGCGCTTCGCCGGTGCGGGCAAAGACAGCATAAAAGTCAGCGATACCGCCGTTGGAGATCCAGGTCTTTTCGCCGGACAAGAGATAGCTGTCGCGGTCACGCGTGGCCGTCATTTCCATATTGGCGACGTCCGAGCCCGAGCGCGGCTCCGACAGCGCGAAAGCCGAAATCGCCTTGCCGGCCCGTGTCTTCGCCAGCCAGTGCTGCTGGTCGGGCGTGCCGAACAGGCTGAGTGCGCCGGTGCCGAGCCCTTGCATGGCGAAGGCGAAATCGGCCAGCCCGTCATGCCGGGCCAGCGTCTCGCGCGTGAGGCAGAGCGTGCGCACGTCGAGTGCTGCAGGGCTGTCAGTATCGAGCGCCGTCGGCTTCAGCCAGCCGTCCTGGCCGAGCTTGGCCACCAGCTCGCGGCAGGCCGCGTCGACATCGTCATGCGCGACCGGCAGGTTCTTGGCGCACCATGCCTCCAGCCGCTCCGCCAGATCGCGGTGGCGATCCTCGAAGAACGGCCAGGAGAGGAAGGAACGGTCAGGCATTGCTGCCTCCACAATTCTCCGGCCCTGGCGCTCCACGGCGCCCCCCTCTGTCCTGCTGGACATCTCCCCCTCTAGGGGGGAGATTGGCGGCTTCGCTGCCACGGCTCTCCCTGCGATATTGGAGATTGGCGAAAGCGGGCCTGATATCCAATCTCCCCCCTTGAGGGGGAGATGGCCGGCAGGCCAGAGGGGGGTGCTGTCCCGCCAGCGTGGAAGCGATCATCTCAATTTCCCTCGAACACCGGCTTCTCCTTGGCCACGAAAGCCGTGTACGCCCGCTCGAAATCGCGGGTCTGCATGCAGATCGCCTGCGCCTGCGCTTCCGCTTCGATCGCCTGGTCGAGACCCATCGACCATTCCTGGTTCAGCTGCGTCTTGGTCATGCCATGGGCGAAGGTCGGGCCGGAAACGATCCGCGCGGCCATGTCGAGCGCGTCGGCCTCAAGCGTTGCGGTATCGACCAGCCGGTTGTAGAAGCCCCAGCGCTCGCCTTCCTCGGCACTCATCGTGCGGCCGGTATAGAGCAGCTCGGCGGCGCGGCCCTGGCCAATGATGCGCGGCAGGATCGCGCAGGCCCCCATGTCGCAGCCGGCAAGGCCGACGCGGGTGAACAGGAATGCTGTCTTGGCCTGGGGCGTGGCGATGCGGATATCGGAGGCCATGGCGATAATCGCGCCGGCGCCGACCGCCACGCCATCGACCGCCGCAATAATCGGCTTGCCGCAATTCAGCATCGCCTTGACGAAATCGCCCGTCATGCGGGTGAAGGCGAGCAGCGCCTTCATGTCCATCTTGACCAGTGGGCCGATGATTTCGTGGACATCGCCGCCCGAGCAGAAATTGCCGCCATTGGGCAGGACCACCACAGCATCGACATCATCGGCGTAGACAAGGTCGCGAAATATGTCGCGCAATTCGGCATAGCTGTCGAAGGTCAGCGGGTTCTTGCGCTCCGGTCGATCGAGCCGGATCTTTGCGATCTTGCCTTCGACCTGCCAGAGGAAATGCTTCGGCTTGCGGCCGGCCAGCTTCGTCATTCCCGTCCCTCCCAATTGCTGCGGAAAGAGGTCAGCATGCCGGTCAGCCGGCGCGCCTCATCCTCGCTCACATTGCCCAGCAACTCGCCGACCCATTTCTCATGCGCGGCGGCGATCACGGCGAAAATCTTCGATCCCTCTTCCGTCAGCCGTACCATCGAGGTACGGCGGTCGCCATTGCGTCGGGCCCGCATCACCAACCCTTCCGAGACCAGCCGGTCGATGATGCCGGTGACATTACCGTTGGACACCAGCAGGAAGCGCGAAAGATCGCTCATCAGCATGCCCTCCGGCGCGCGGTAGAGCGCGGCCATCACGTCGAAGCGTGGCAGCGTTGTGTTGAACTCTTGCCGCAGTCGTTCGCGCAGCTCGGCCTCGATGGTGCGCGAGGCGCGCAGCAGGCGTATCCACAGCCGCAGGCGGTCCTTGCCGGGTCCGGACGGGGCGGGCAGGGGACCGGCTACCATGTCTCACCTCCGGAGATCGAAATCGTCTGCCCGGTAATCGACCGGGCGGCGTCGCCACACAGATAAAGTACCGCGGCCGCAATTTCTTCCGGCTGGATGAAGCGGCCTTGCGGGTTGGTCGCGGCTAGGCTTGTCCGTGCCTGCTCGGACGAGCGGCCGGTCGTTTGGACGATGCGCTGGACGGTGCTCTCCAGCATCTCGGTTTCGACAAACCCTGGGCACACGGCATTCACTGTTATGCCGGACTTGGCGGTCTCGACGGCGAGTGCCCGCATCAGGCCGACGACGCCATGCTTGGCGGCAACGTAAGCTGCGACATAGGGATAGCCTTTCAGTCCGGCGGTGGAAGCGACGAAGATGATACGGCCAGTCTTGCGCACTGCCATGCCGGCCAACGCCGGCTTCACCGTCAGGAACGTACCGGTCAAGTTGACGTCGAGCGTGCGCTGCCAGTCTGCCAGCGAGGTCCGCTGCGCCGGGGCACTGCCGGACATGCCGGCATTGGCAACGACGATGTCGAACGCTCCGCGTGCCGCTTCCGCGGCCTCGTAGAGCGACGCCATCGACGTCTCGTCGGTGACGTCGGCGGCAATGGCGAAGATGGACTTGTTCTCCGCGGCGACCTCGGCAAGCGGCTCCACGCGCCGGCCGCAGATGGTCACGTCAACGCCCGCGCCGGCCAGCGCCAGCGCGATCGCGCGGCCGACGCCGGAGCCGCCGCCGGTGACCAGCGCATGACGCCGCGAAATCGTCGCCGCGGCACTCATACTTTCAACCCCGCTGCCGCTTCGCGTTCGGCCAGCCGGTAGAGCTGGTCGCGGCCGGGCAGATAGGGATCCGGCCATTTGACGCCGCGATCGCCAAGCATGACGGCCGCGTGCAGCGTCCAATACGGATCGGCAAGATGCGGCCTAGCCAGTGCGACGAGATCGGCGCGGCCCGCCATCAGGATCGAGTTGACGTGGTCCGGCTCATAGATATTGCCGACCGCCATCGTCGCCATGCCGACCTCGTTGCGGATGCGATCGGAAAACGGCGTCTGGAACATGCGGCCATAGACCGGTCTTGCCACGGCCGAAGTCTGGCCGGCCGATACGTCGCAGATGTCTACGCCGGCCTCATGCAGCAGCCGCGCGATCTCTACGGCATCGGCCGGCGCCACGCCTTCGATGCCCAGCCAGTCATTGGCGGAGATGCGCATCGAGATCGGCTTCTCGGCCGGCCACGCGGCGCGCACCGCATGAAAGATTTCCAAGGGGTAGCGCATGCGGTTTTCCAGCGAGCCGCCATAGGAGTCGGTGCGCCGGTTGGTCAAGGGCGTGATGAAGGAGGACAGGAGATAGCCGTGCGCGGCGTGGATTTCGAGCATGTCGAAGCCGCAGCGCGCCACCATCTCGGCCGAAGCGACAAACTGGTCGCGCACCATATCCATGTCGGCGCGGTCCATCGCCTTCGGCACCTGGTTTTCCCGCGACCACGGCACGGAAGACGCGGCCATGACGGGCCAATTGCCTGAGGGCAGCGGCACGTCGGTTCCCTGCCAGCCGAGCCTGGTCGACCCCTTGGCACCGGAATGGCCGATCTGGGCGCAGATCTTGGCCTCGGTTTCGGCATGGACGAACTCGACCAGCCGCTTCCAGGCGACCTCATGCTCGGGCGCATAGAAACCGGGGCAGCCAGGCGTGATGCGGCCCTCCGCGCTGACGCAGGTCATCTCGATGTAGAGGAGACCGGCGCCGCCCTTGGCCCGTTCGGCGTAATGGGCGAAATGCCAATCGGTCGGACAGCCGTCGACCGCTTTGTACTGCGCCATCGGCGAGACGACGACGCGGTTCTGCAGCGCCATGCCGCGCAGCCGGAACGGCGCGAACATCGGCGCGCGACGCAGATTGTTGCCCCCGGCGCCGGCCTGGCGCTGGAACCACTCCTCGGCGCCGGCCAGCCATTCGGCATCGCGCAGCCGCAAATTCTCGTGACTGATGCGTTGCGAACGCGTCAGCAGCGAATAGTTGAACTGCACCGGATCGAGGCCGAGATAGCGCTCGACCTCCTCGAACCATTCGAGCGAATTGCGCGCCGCCGACTGCAGCTTCAGCACTTCGGTGCGGCGGGCGTCCTCATATTTGCTAAAGGCGGCCTCGAGGTCTGGCTCGGACTCGAGATAGTCGGCCAGCGCCACCGCGCTTTCCAGCGCCAGCTTGGTGCCGGAACCGATCGAGAAATGCGCGCTCGCCGCCGCGTCGCCCATCAGCGCCAGGTTCTTGTAGGACCAGCGTTCGCACAAGACGCGCGGGAAATTGATCCACGCCGAGCCGCGGATATGATTGGCGTTGGTCATCAGCGCGTGGCCGCCGAGATGACGGGCAAAGATGCGCTCGCAGACGGCAATCGATTCCTGCTGCGACATCGCGCCGAAGCCGAAGCGCTGCCATGTCTGCTCGCTGCATTCGACGATGAAGGTCGCGGTATCGCTGTCGAACTGGTAGGCATGCGCCCACACCCAGCCATGCTCGGTCTTTTCGAAGATGAAGGTGAAGGCGTCGTCGAATTTCTGGTGGGTGCCGAGCCAGACGAACTTGCATCTACGAATGTCGATATCGGGCTTGAACACGTCGACGAAGGCGCTCCGCGCTTTCGAGTTCAACCCGTCGGCGGCGACAACCAGGTCGTGCGTCTCCATATATGGCTTGGGATCGGCGATGTCGGTTTCGAAGACCAGCTTGACGCCGAGTTCGCGCGCGCGCCGCTGCAGCAACGTGAGCAGCCGCTTGCGGCCAATGCCGCAAAAGCCGTGACCGGTCGAGACCGTGCGCACGCCGTCATGGATGACGGCGATATCGTCCCAATAGGCGAAATGCTTGCGGATCCAGACGGCGCTGACCGGGTCGTTTTTGGTCAGGTTCTCCAGCGTTTCGGCCGACAGCACGACGCCCCAGCCAAACGTGTCATCGGCACGGTTGCGCTCGAACACCGTGACCTCATGCGCGGCATCCCTGAGCTTCAGCGAGATTGCAAAGTAGAGCCCGGCTGGTCCGCCGCCGAGAACCGCAACTTTCATCGTGCGATCTCCTCTTCGCTTCTGTTTGTCGAGTTTACGCCTGAGACGGATTAATTCAAGCTTGAAGTTTCAGGATTGAAACAATCCGCCCCAGAAACCCAGCTTGCCGGCAGTCGGCTTGCGCAGGCCAGGGACGCCCCGGGCTATTTTTCCGGGTTCTTCGGGCTCCACAGCACCGTCTCCGCATCTTTTTCATAGGCCATGCCCTTGGGATAGCTGATCGCTTCCAACTGCAAGCCCCAGGGCGCCTGGAAGTAGAGGATGGTCTGGCCGGCGGCCGGGCCTTCGGTAACCGGCAGCGGTCCCATCCGCGTCTTGACGCCCTTGCCGTCAAGATAGGCTTTTGCGGCGGCGATGTCGTCGACATAGAAGGCGATATGGAAGCCGCCTATGTCGCTGTTGCGAGGCGTCAGGTCCTTCTGGTCCGGCGCGGTGTATTTGAACAGCTCGATGTTCGACCCGTGTCCGCAGCGGATCAGGGTGATCTCCTCGATCACCGCCTTGGGATCGACGCCCAGCAGATCCTGCATGAATGTGCCCTTGTCGTCGGCGAACGGGCCGAACGACATCGCCTTCTTGCAGCCAACCACTTCTGTGAAGAAATCGACCGCCTGCTGCATGTCGGGGACGGTGACGCCGGTGTGGTCGTGGCCACGCACGCCGGGAATGGAACTGGCGTAAGCGGTGCCGATGCTTCCCAGCACGGTGGCGATGAGCACTGCGTAGCGGATTGCATTCTTCATGTCAGTCATCCTCCATCGCGGGACATTTTGCCGGCCGCACGCCCGAGGCCCGCTCTTTAGCGTGCGAATAGGATTGTGTTTCATGCCGGCGCCTTTGCGGCGGGAAGTAGCCAGGCATCATCGATCTCGGGCAGCGGAATGGCGGCGAGCAGATCGCGCGTGTAGGGCTGCTGCGGCTGCTCGAACAAAGCGTCGGTCGCGCTGGCTTCGACGATCGCGCCTTCGCGCATGACGATCACTTGCCGGCAGAGCCGCCGGATCACCGACAGGTCATGGCTGATGAAGGCAACGGTCAGGCCCATTTCGGCGGCGAGTTTTTCCAGCAGCGTCAGGATCTGTGCCTGCGTCGACACGTCGAGGCCTGAGACGATTTCGTCGGCCAGCACGAATTTCGGCGACAGCGCCAGCGCGCGGGCAATGCCGACGCGCTGGCGCTGGCCGCCCGACAATTCATGACGATAGCGGCTGGCGAAGCCTTGCGGCAGGCCGACGCGCTGAAGCGCCTCCGCGACACGATCCCTGAGGTTGTCGCCAAGCCCGTTCTGCTTGAGCGGTGCTGCGATGATGCTGAAGATGGTGCGGCGCGGGTTGAGCGACGACATCGGATCCTGGAAGATCATCTGCAGATTGCGGCGCAGCGGCCGGAGCTCGGCCTCAGGCAGATGTGTGATGTCGCGGCCGTCGAAGATGACCTTGCCGGCGCTCGGCTCCAGAAGCCGCACTAAGGCGCGGCCAAGCGTCGATTTGCCGGAGCCGGATTCGCCGACGATGCCGGTCACCGATCCCTTTGGCAGGTCGAAATCCAGCCCTTTCAGGATCTCGGCCAAGGGCGCGCGGCCGATCAGCGGCTTGCGCGTCATGTCGGGCAGCGCGACCTTCAGCCCACGCACGGAAAACAGCGGCTCAGCCATGCGGGCGCCTCCAGGCCTGATCGGCGGCGGCGATCTCCGAAGCAAGCCCGGCCAGCACCGCCTCGTCCACCGGCTTCAGCGAGGCGAAGGGATCGGTGTAGCGTGGCGTCGCGGCCATCAGAGCTCGCGTGTAGGGGTGCTGCGGAGCGGCGAAGAGAGCGGCCGTTTCGGCCTCCTCGACCACCTTGCCAGCATAGAGCACCGAGACCTTCTGGCTGATCTTGGCGACGACGCCGAGATCATGGGTAACGAACAGGATCGCCGTGCCGTGCTCGCGCTGCAGTTGCGCGATCAGCCGCAGGATCTGCTTCTGCACAGTCACGTCGAGCGCCGTGGTCGGCTCGTCGGCGACGATCAGCCTTGGTTCGGCAGCAAACGCCGCGGCGATCAGCACGCGCTGGCGCATGCCGCCGGACAGCTCGTGCGGATAGCATTTGAGGACACGCTCGGGGTCGCGGATTTGCACCTCGTCCAGCAATTGGCGGATGCGTGCATCGGCCTTCTCGCCGCTCCAGCCGAGGATGCGCACCAGCCGGTCGGTCATCTGCGGGCCGATGCGGCGTGACGGGTTGAGTGCGGTCAGCGGATCCTGCGGGATCAGCGCCGTGCGCGCGCCGATCAGGGTGCGCCGTGCCTTGGCCTGCAGTTTGCCGAGGTCCTCGCCCTCAAGCAGCATGTCGCCTTCGACGATGCGCACGCTCGAAGGCAGCACGCCAAGCACCGCCTTGCCGATCATCGTCTTGCCGGCGCCGCTCTCGCCGACCAGCGCGCGCACCTCGCCGGGCTCGACGGCGAGCGACACCGAGCGCAGCACGCGCAAGCCATTAGGCAGCACCGCGCTAAGGCTGCGTATGTCGAGGCAGGGTTTCGCCAGCGCGTTCATCGCAGCACCGGATCGAAACGTGCCCTGAGGCCCTCGCCAAACTGGCTGAACGACAGCACCGTCAGGATCAGCGTGACCAGCGGGAACACCAGCACCCACCAAGCCTGATGGATCGACAGGCGGCCCTCGGCGATGATGCCGCCCCAGGTCGGGTCGTCGGTCGAGATCGACAGATTGACGAAGGACAGGATCGCCTCGACGATGACGGCAATGCCCATCTCCAGCGACAGCAGCGCGACGATCGATGGCACCACATTGGGCAGCACCTCGCACAGCATGATGCCGATGCGGCCGTAGCCGGCGATGCGGGCGTTCTCGACATAATCCATGCGCGACTGGCCCATGGTCTCGGCGCGGATCACCCGGCAGAAGCGCGTCCAGTCGATGACGGCAATGGCAATGATGACCGAGCTCAAGCCGGTGCCGAGCACGGCGACCAAAAGGATGGCAAACAGCACCGGCGGAAACGCCATCCAGACATCGACAACGCGCGAGATGATGCGGTCGGCCCAGCCGCCGAAATAACCAACGATCAGGCCGAGCGTCGAGCCGACCAGGCAGGCCGCGATGGCGGCGGCGAAGGCGACGATGAAGGCGATGCGGGCGCCGAAGATCAGCCGTGACAGGAGATCGCGGCCGAGACTATCGGTGCCGAGCCAGTAGCCGGGCTCGGCTCCATCGAGCCAGAACGGCGGCAGGCGCTCCAGCATCAAATCCTGCGCCAGCGGGTCCTGCGGTGCGACCAGCGGCGCAAAAATTGCGGCCAGCAGCGCAATCAGCAGCCAGCCGCCGGCCAGCCACAGGCGTGCCCGCGAGCCATGTCTCGAAATGCGGGCCTCATCCATGGCGCAGCCTCGGATTGAGCAGGGCGTACATCATGTCGACGGCAAGGTTGATCAGCACAAACAGCAGCGCGAAGACCAGCACGATGCCCTGGATCAGCGGCAGGTCGCGGTTGATGACGGCATCGATCGCCATGTTGCCGAGACCTTCATAGGAAAACAGTCGTTCGACGATGACCGTGCCGCCGATCAGGAAGGTGAACTGCACGCCGACCAGCGTCAGCGTCGGCAGGGCCGCGTTCTTCAGCGCCTCGCGCAGGATGACCTGCGTTTCCGAAAAGCCCTTTACCCGCGCCAGCACGACGTAGTCGAGGTCGAGCACTTCCTTCAGCGACTGTTTCAGCAGCTGCGAGATGATCGCGGCCAGTGGCAGCGCCAGCGCAATCGCCGGCATCAGCATGTGTGCCAGCAGGTCCCTGGTCAGGTCGAAGCGCAGCCGTACGATGCTTTCGAACAGATAGAATTGCGTGGCGAAGGGCAGGTCGAGCTGCGGCGACACCCGGCCAGAAATGTCGAAGATAGGCACCAGCACGCCGAACAGAAGGATCAGCACCAGGCCCCACAGGAAATCGGGAATCGAGAGTGCCGCACCGCTGGCAATGTCGATGCCGGCTTCGACCGCGGTGCCGCGTTCGCGCGCGCCGAGGATCGCCGTCGTGCCGCCGATCGCCAGCGCCATCACAAGCGCGACGATGGCGAGTTCCAGCGTGGCCGGGAGGCGATTGAAGACCAGCCCAAGCACGTCCTGCCGCAGTGAGATCGACGTGCCGAAATCGCCCCTGACGACACCGGCCAGCCAGATGAAGAATTGCTGGACGATGGTCTTGTCCAGCCCGTAAAGCGCGCGCAGCCGAGCGATGTCGGCATCGGTCGCGCCGGGCGGCAGCATCATCGCGATCGGGTCGCCCGGCGCGACACGGATGACGATAAAGACGACGACGGCCACGCCGAACAGCGTGATCGCCATCGTCAGAAGACGGATCAGGAATCTTTGCAGCAGCATGGTCGCCCGTGGCGGAAAATGCGCGCCGTCATTCCGGACGGCGCGCGGCAAGCCGAAGACTGTCTCAGGCCGGGCTCATCAGCGCCGGCAGAAGTGCGCCCGACACATGCTGCACCACATTGACGCCCTTGGCATGCACGATCGGCTGCGCATACTGGATCAGCGGCAGCACATAGGCCTGTTCGGCGATGTATTTGTCGACGGCCTTCCAGCCGGCAATGCGCTTGGCCTCGTCCTTCTCGCCCCATAGTGGATTGATCATGTCGATCAGGTCCTGGCTGTCCCATACCGAATGCGGGCTTGGGCCATACATGGCAAAGCCGGTCGACGTGGTGGGATCGCCGATGGCATTGCCCCAATTGTAGAAGGCCGCCGGCGCCAGCTTGTCGGCGGCGCGCAGCTCGTAGTGCTTGGCGATCTCGTAGACCTCGATCGTTGCCTCGATGCCGACCTTGCGCCACATGCCGACGATCGCCTGGATCATCTCGTAGTCCTTGGGCTTGAAGCCCTTGGTCGTCTGTATCGTGAACTTGACCGGCTTTTCCGGCGAATAGCCGGAGGCGGCCAGCAGTTCCTTGGCCTTGTCCGGATTGTGCTCCACCTTGATCGACGCATCGTAGGCCTCGTATTCCGGCGTCTCCAGCGTATCGATGGGCTGGCCGTAACCGCGCAGCAGCCGGTCGACCAAAAGCTTTTTGTCGACCGCCATCACCGCCGCCTGGCGCACGTTCTTGTCCAGCATCACGTCGATGTCGTTGAAGAAGATCATGCCGATGTCGGAGACGTTCTTGCATGAGCCGGCAAGTCCATCCTTGGCGATCAGGCGGTCATATTCCTCATAGGGGATTTCCAGCGTCACCTGCGAGGAACCGGACTCGATCTCGGCGACGCGGCTCGCCGCATCGGTGACGAACTTGATGGTTACGTTTTCGAAGGCCGGCTTGCCGCCCCAGTAGTTCGGGTTGGCCTTGAGCCGCAGGAAGGCGTTGGGCTCGAATTTGTCGACCATATAGGGCCCGGTGCCGATCGGGGCTTTCTCAAAACCCTCGGCGCCGACCTTTTCGTAATAGGCCTTCGGCATGATGTAGCCGGTCAGGAACGACATCCACTTGAAATACACCGGGTCGAATTGCACGACGTCGCCGGTGATCTTGTTGCCGTCGATCTTGAAGTTGTTGACGTTCTTCCAGACGAACTGGATCGGGTTGCCGGTCTTTTCATCGCCCGCCCGCTGCAGCGACCAGACCACGTCTTCGGCCGTGAATGGCGAGCCGTCATGCCAGGTGACGCCCTCGCGCACCGTCATCATGATCTTGCTGCGATCCTCGTTCCAGCCCCATTCGGTGAGCAGGCCGGGCGCGAAAGAGAGATCCGGCTTCTGCGGGATGAACTGGTCGAACACCGACTGGTAGAGACCCTGGATGGTCGGGTTGACCGCCGAAGGCCCGGTGGTCGGGTCCCAGGACGGCAAATTGACATTGTAGGCGATGGTCAGTTCGCCGGCAGCCTTGGCGATTTGCGGCAGGCCGAGCGCCGTGGCGCCAAGTGCGGCCGCGCCATATCCGAGCAATTCTCGTCTGTTGATTGTCATGGTCGTTCCCCTGTTGCTTTTATGCGCGGTGTCGTTGTCAATCGGTGGGTTCAGGCTCCTTGGGCAACCGCGCCTTGTCCTCCTTCACCCTAGATGAAAAATGGAGCCTACCTCCCGCCAAGTTGTTGCGCGAGCATGTAGCCCGACGCCGCCCCGGTGCCGGCGCCGGGCCATGTTGCCGCCCCGGTCAGATGCAGATTGCCGACCGGCGTGTTCCAGCCGGCGTAACCGCGCACCGGCCGGAACAGGAAATTCTGCGCCAGATGATGGCTGCCGCAGATCTGGTCGCCGCCGACAAGGTTCGGGTTCTCGCGTTCGAGGTCGATGGGCGAGAACACGGCGCGGCCGAGGATCTTCCGACGAAGGCCGGGCGCATAGCGCTCGATAATGTCGAGGACGCGCTCGGCGTAGTGCTCCCTAGCCTCGTCCCAGTGAGCCGCCGCGATCGTGCCCGCTGCATCGCCTGCAATCTCGGCTGGCAGCATGCGCACCTGCACCCAAAGTATGTGCTTGCCGTCCGGCGCGCGCGAGGGATCGACGGCCGTCGGCTGGCCGACGACCAGCACCGGTTCATCCGGCAGCATGCCTGCCATCGCCTGCTGATAGGTCAGCGACATGGCGTCGAGCGACGGCGAAAGGTGCACATAGGCGAACTGCCGAAGCTCGGCGCCGGCGCGCCAGTCCGGCAGATCGTCGAGCGCCAGATGGATCATCAACGTCCCCGGCGCGTGGCGGAATTTTTTCACGGCCGTGTCGAAGCCGGTGTCGCCCGATCCGTTAGGCAAAAGTTTCCCGGTCAGCGCCTTGGGCGCGACACCGGCGATGACGGCCTTGGTGGCTGTGTGGGTCTCGCCGGAAGCGAGCCGCACGCCGGTCGCTTTGCCGGCCGAAACCGTGATCTCGGCGACATCAGCCCCGGTGACGATCTTGCCGTCGGCGGCCGTGAGCATGCCCGACAGAGCGCGGATGATGGTGTCGGCGCCGCCTCTGCCGAGCACCATGCCGAAGCGCTGGTTGGCCATGGATTCGAGGTAAGGGAACACCGCGCCGCCGGCGATATCGGGAGCGAAGTCGAGATGCATGCCCCAGGTGGCGAGCGTCGCCCTGACATGCAGTGACTGGAAAGTCTCCTCGAGCCAGGCGCGGGGTGACGAAAGCAGCAACCGACCAGTATCGAGCGCGCCGGCAAAACCCTTCTTGCGCCAGAGGTTCCAGGCGGTGCCGGCGAGCGCACGGCCGCTCATCGGCGAGCCCAGCAGCCGGAACAGATGCTCGGCCTCCGCCGGGAAGGCCGCAACCAGACGGCGCCATGTCTGTGCGTCGGCGTCGGAAAAAGCGGCCATGCGCGAGGCGGTCTTTTCCAGGTCGCTGCTGACGCCGAACCAGCGACCGTCGGGGAAGGCGCTGGCAAAACAGTCGGCCATCGGCACGAATTCCAGCCCGTGGGTTTTCAATTCATTTGCATATTTCTTGTGAAAGGCCGAGCCGGCGAACAGGCTGAGATTCATCGCGCCGAAATCGTGCCGGAAGCCCGGAAGCGTCAATTCGCGCGTCTGGACGGCGCCGCCGATCGTTGCATTACGCTCGAAAACTGCCGTTTTCCAGCCTTTGAGCGCCAGATGCGCGGCGCATGCCAGACTGTTGTGGCCTGCCCCGACAAATATGGCGTCGAACTCGCTCACGCCCCGCCCCATTTGCTTTATGCTTAAAGATAATTGCAGATGCATATGTTTTCGTCTAGTAGGATATTAAGGGCCGCGAGAGCCTTCAGCACCATCGAGAAAGAGGGAACAGAGACCATGGACACACAACAACTTCTAGGCGAAGTCGCCGGCCAGCTGCTTTCAGGCGCCATCCAGGTGGTCGACCTGACGGCGCCGCTCGGGCCCAACACGCCACTGATCAAGCTGCCGCCGGAACTGGCGGTCGACACGCCGAAGATCGAGATCCACGCCATCTCCGCCTATGACAAGAATGGCCCGTGGTGGGCGTGGAACTGGCTCAAGCTCGGCGAGCATTCGGGCACCCATTTCGACGCACCCAACCACTGGATCACCGGCAAGGATTATCCGGACGGCGCCACCGACACCATTCCGGCGCAGAACTTCGTCGGCCCGGTCAACGTCATCGACTGTTCGAAGCAAGCGGCAGCCGATCACGATTTCCTGCTCACCGTCGATCACATCAAGGCATGGGAAGCCGAACATGGCGCTATCAACCCCGGCGAGTGGGTGGTGATGCGCACCGACTGGTATAAGCGCAACGGCTCGGAAGCCGAGTTCCTCAACGCCAATGAGACCGGACCGCACACGCCTGGCCCGACCGCCGAAGCCATCCAGTATCTGATTAGCAAGGACATCAAGGGCTGGGGCAGCGAGACGATCGGCACGGATGCTGGAAAAGCAGGGGGAATGGAGCCGCCGTTTCCGGCGCACAGCCTGATGCACAAGGCCAACCGCTACGGCCTCGCCAGCCTCTGCAACCTCGACCGGCTGCCGCCGAAAGGCGCGATCCTCATCGCGGCGCCGCTCAAGATCGAGCACGGCACCGGCAGCCCGATCCGCGCGTTGGCGTTGGTGCCAAGGCAATAGGGTAGCTGCGGTCTTCGGGAGAAGATCATGTGCGGAAGTGGCACTGTGGTGACGGACTGGGAGCGGCAGCCTTGCAAAGCTGCGGCTCTACGGCGCCCCCCTCTGTCCTGCCGGACATCTCCCCCACTTGGGGGGAGATCGGCCGTCACCGCGGCTTTCGCCAATCTTCAACGATGCAGGAATGAGCGGGGCGCCGAAGCTGCCAATCTCTCCCCTTGTGGGGGAGATGTCCGGCAGGACAGAGGGGGGCGCGAAGGAACGCGATCCTGCACGATTGAAACTCAGTTCCCGAGGACGGGGAGCAACCCTCGATGAGCGCTCCCGATCACATCGTCGTCGGCAGCGGCATCAACGCGCTGGTCTGCTCGGCGATGCTTGGCGGCAAGGGGGCGAAGGTGCTGGTGCTCGAGCGCAACGACCGCATCGGCGGCTGCATGCGCACCGAAGAAATCACCGCGCCCGGCTTCATCCACGACGTGATGGCGACGACCTTTGTCCTGTTCATCACCTCGCCGGCCTATGCGGCGCTGGGCAAGGATCTGGCGCGGCACGGCCTGGAGTTTTGCAACACCTCCACGCCGACCGGCGTGCTGCGCCCGGACGGCAGCCATGCCGTCCTGCGCACCGATCGTATCGCCAATGTAGCGGCGATCAATGCGCTTGCCGCGGGCGACGGCGACCGGCACGCAAACGATGTCGGCGAGATCGAGCGCAACGCCGGTCTGCTGTTCGGACTGCTCGGTGGCAGCCTGTGGTCCTACCCGACGGCCAGGCTGCTGGCGGGTGAGGCCTGGCGGCGCGGCCCGCGTGGCCTTGCCGCCTTTCTCGGCAGCGCGCTGGTGCCGGCGCGCGGTTGGCTGGAAAGCACCTACCAGTCGGAAACCATGCGCGCGCTGTGGGCGCCCTGGGTGCTGCATGCCGGCCTCGGGCCTGAGGACGCGTTCTCCGGCCAGATCGCCAAGGTCATTGCCTTCGCGCTTGAGGCGGCCGGCGCGCCGATCGTCAAGGGCGGTGCCGGGAATCTGCTGGCCGCCTTCCAAGCCCTGATCAGGGAACGTGGCGGCGAAATCCGCACCGGCGCCGACGTCGCGGCTATTGTCCAAAGCGGAGGCCGCGCCGCCGGCGTGCGGCTGGCTTCGGGCGAAACGATCAACGTGAACAAGAGCGTCATCTGCTCGGTCACGCCGACGCAGCTCTACGAGCGGCTCCTCGGCGACGCGGCGCCGAAAGCCGACGTCGAGGCAGCGCAAAAATACCGCTACGGCAAGGGCAATTTCCAGATCCACTATGCCTTGGACAAGCCGCCAGCATGGCGCGGCGAGGGCCTGGACAAGGTCGCGCTGCTGCATCTGACGCCGGGGCTCGACGGCGTCTCGAAGGCCTGCAACGAAGCCGTGCGCGGCATGCTGCCGGAGGTGCCGACCATGTGCGTCGGCCAGCCGCACGCGCTCGACCCATCGCGCTGCCCGGACGGCAAGGCGGTCCTGTGGCTGCAACTGCCCGAGGCGCCACGGCATATCAAGGGCGATGCCGCCGGCAAACTGCAAACACCGGCAGACGGTCGCTGGACCGAGGCGCTGCGCGAAGCCTATGCCGACCGTGCCGAAGCGATCCTCGCCAGCCATATCGATGGGTTCAAGGACAGCGTCATCGCACGCCGCGCCTGTTCGCCGGCCGACCTGGAAGCGATGAACATCAATCTGGTCGGCGGCGACCCCTATGGCGGTTCCTCGGCTATCGACCAGTCGTTTCTGTGGCGGCCGTTCAAGACGAGCCGCAATCACGCCACCGGGGTCAGGGGTCTCTACCACATCGGTGCCTCGACCCATCCGGGTGCTGGCTTGGGCGGCGGCTCCGGCTTTCTCCTGGCGGGGAGGCTGTGATGGAACAGAAGGTTGAAAAGCGCCAGCGCATCTCGACTTTGGGCCAGATCGGCCTGCAGCAATTCGCGCCCTATCTGATGAACCGCATCATGGGCCGCTACAACGCCACCTTGCGCGACAATTTCCGCAGGCAGGGCCTGACCATTCCGCAGGTG
The DNA here is from genome assembly GCF_040323975.1 of Mesorhizobium sp. M0019. Taxonomy (NCBI): domain Bacteria; kingdom Pseudomonadati; phylum Pseudomonadota; class Alphaproteobacteria; order Hyphomicrobiales; family Phyllobacteriaceae; genus Mesorhizobium; species Mesorhizobium sp. M0019. The sequence continues at coordinate 77,308 of NZ_JAMYVK010000018.1, forward strand.
CGCACGCTGGCCGTGCTGTCGGTCACCGATGGCGTCACCGTCAACGATCTCTCGGTCTATACCGTCATCGAGCAGTCGACCTTGAGCCGGACGCTCGACACGCTGGAGGGGCAAGGGTTTGTGCGGCGCGAGCAGGGGGTCACCGACAGCCGTATCCGCCATGTGTTCCTGACCGACGATGGCCGCGCCGAATTCGCGCGCGCCTGGCCGGCCATGCACGACGCTTTCGAGGCAATGTTCGACGATGTCGACGATGCCGAATACGCGGCGCTGATCGCGACATTGCAGAAGATGCTGAAGAACATTCGCAAGCACGACATCTGATCTTACGCGCCGCCATCGGGGCGGTAACGGAAGGAGCCCAAAATGGCCGAACGGTCTTTTGCCAAGGAAGTCGAAAAGCTCAGGCTCGGCGCCGGCGAGGAGTTTTCCGGCGAAGGCATTCTCGCCATCACCAAGGCGCTGCTGCAATGCGGCGTCGGCTATGTCGGCGGCTATCAGGGCGCGCCGATCAGCCATTTGATGGACGTGCTGGCCGACGCGCAGGATATCCTGGGCGAGCTCGGCGTGCATTTCGAGGCGAGCGCCTCGGAAGCGACCGCCACCGCCATGCTGGCGGCATCGGTGCACTATCCGATCCGTGGCGCGGCCACCTTCAAGTCTACGGTCGGCACCAATGTCGCGTCCGACGCGCTCGCCAATCTCGCTTCCGGCGGCGTCACCGGCGGTGCATTGATCATCGTCGGCGAGGATTACGGCGAAGGCTCCTCCATCATGCAGGAGCGCAGCCACGCCTTTGCCATGAAGAGCCAGGTCTGGCTGTTCGACCCGCGACCGAACCTGCCGTCGATCGTCAAGGCGGTGGAGGACGGCTTCGAGCTGTCCGAGGTTTCCAACACGCCGGTCATGCTGCAAGTCCGCATCCGCTGCTGCCATGTCCACGGCCATTTCATCGCCAAAGACAACAAGCGCCCGGCAATGACTGTGGCCGATGCGCTCGAGGCGCCGCGCCGCGACACCGGCCGCATCGTGCTGCCGCCCGCGTCCTTCCTGCACGAGAAGGAAAAGGTGCAGAAACGCTGGCCGGCGGCGGTGGATTTCATCCGCACCAACAAGATCAACGAGTTTTTCGGCCCGGAGCACGGCTCGGTCGGCATCGTCATGCAGGGCGGCATGTACAATTCGGTCATCCGGGCGCTGCAGCGGCTTGGCCTCGCCGACACTTATGGCGACACCGACGTGCCGCTCTATGTGCTCAACGCCGTCTATCCCTTAGTCGACGACGAGTTCCTGTCTTTCTGCGAAGGCAAGGACGCCGTCCTCGTCGTCGAGGAAGGCCAGCCCAACTACATCGAACAGGCCTTTGCCGCGATGCTGCACAAGGCCGGCCGCGGCACCAGGCTCGTCGGCAAGGAACATCTGCCTATGGCCGGCGAATATACCGGCCAGGTGATGCTCGACGGCATCGGATCGTTCCTGCGCGCCACCATCCCGCATCTGCTGCCAAGCGAGGTCCGCGCGCCGAACAAGATCGGCGACGGGCTCGACACCGCCGACCTGATCAACGTCGTCCCGGGCCGGCCGCCCGGCTTCTGCGTCGGCTGCCCGGAGCGGCCGATCTTCGCCGCCACCAAGCTGGTCGAGCAGGAGCTGGGCAAGCACCACATCGCCTCCGACATTGGCTGCCATCTGTTCTCGATCATGCCGCCTTTCGAGCTAGGTGCCACTACCATGGGCTACGGGCTGGGGCCGGCCTCGGCTTCGGCGTTCAATTCGCCCGATGCCAAGCGCCGCTCGATCTCCTTCGTCGGCGACGGCGGCTTCTGGCACAACGGTCTGACCTCGTCGATCGGCAATGCCGTGTTCAACAAGAACGACGGCGTCATCGTCATCGTCGACAATTTCTATTCGGCCGCCACCGGCGGCCAGGACATCCTGTCGTCCCGCGCCGGCAACAAGACCAAGTCGACCAAGCACCCGATCACCGAGGCGGTGAAGGGCATGGGCGTCAAATGGCTGCGCCACATCGACCGCACCTACGACGTAACCAAGATGCAAGACACGCTGCGCGAGGCGCTGACGACGGACGAAAAGGGCCCGAAAGTCATTGTCGCCTCGTCCGAATGCATGCTCAACCGGCAGCGCCGCGAAAAGCCGCTGGTCGACAAGGCGATCAAGGGCGGGACGCGCATAGTCAAGCCGAAATTCGGCGTCGACGAAGATATCTGCACCGGCGACCATGCCTGCATGCGGCTTTCCGGCTGCCCGTCGCTGTCGGTGAAGTCGCTGGACGACCCCCTGCGCGACGATCCGGTGGCGCATATCGACCAAAGCTGCGTCGGTTGCGGCAATTGCGGCGAGGTCGCCGATGCGGCGGTGCTCTGCCCATCCTTCTACCGCGCCGATGTCGTGCACAATCCGAGCCGCTGGGACCGTTTCCTTGAAGCCGCTCGCCGCGCCATGATCGGTCTCTTGCAGCGGCGCCGTGAAAGCCGGCGCCTGATATTCGCCGATGCTTGACGCCGTGCCCTCATCGCGCTCGAAAGCCGGCGCCCCCGAAGACGAGCGCGTCATCAAGCTTGCCGTGCTGGCGGTCGGTGGCCAGGGCGGTGGCGTGCTGGCCGACTGGATCACCGACGTCGCCGAGCGCAACGGCTACGTCGCGCAATCGACCTCGGTCGCCGGCGTCGCCCAGCGCACCGGCGCCACCATCTATTATGTCGAAATGTGCCGCGACACCGGCCGCCTGCCGGTCTTCGCGCTGTCGCCGTCGCAGGGCGACGTCGACATCCTGATTGCCGCCGAACTGATGGAGGCCGGCCGCGCCATCATCCGCGGCTTCGTCACGCCCGAGCGCACCACGCTGATCGCCTCGTCGCACCGCATCGCCGCGGTCTCGGAGAAGATCGAGCCCGGCGATGGCCTCGCTTCGTCCTCGAAGGTGCATGCCACGGCGGAAGCCGCGGCCAAGCGCTTCATTGCCTTCGACATGGAGAAGATCGCCGCCGACAATGGCTCGATGATCTCGGCCAGCCTGCTCGGCGCGCTGGCCGGCTCCGACGCCTTGCCGTTCAGTCGCGAAAGCTATGAGCAGGCGGTCAGTGCCGGCGGCCGTGGTGTCAAGGCCAGCCTCGCCGCCTTCGGCGCCGCCTACGATCGGGCGCGCGGCATCGCGAGTGCGCCTTCGGGCGACAAGACTGCACAGCCGGCGGCCGCTGAAACCCGCTCGGGCGCGGCGACAAAAGTCAGCGGCCCGGAAAGCCTGTTGAAGGGCTGGCAACAACTGGCGGCGCGCGTCGCCGCGTTGCCGGCACCTGTGCACGACATGGCGCTTCGCGGCCTGAAAAAAGTCGTCGACTACCAGGACATCGCCTATGGCGGCGAGTATCTCGACCGGCTGGACCGGGCGGTCGTCCTGGACAATGCCGAACACGCCTACGCGCTGTCGATCGCCGCCGCCAAGCATCTGGCCAACGCGATGTGCTACGACGACATGATCCGCGTCGCCGATCTGAAGACACGCTCGACGCGCGACCAGCGCGTACGCCGTGAGGTTGGTGTCAAGCAAGGCTCAGTCCTGCAGGTGACCGAATATTTCCATCCGCGCATCGAGGAATTCTGCGGCACGCTGCCGGCCGGGCTCGGCAGCTACCTCGAGGCGCGGCCGAAGCTCGCCGCCTTCCTCGACCGCCGCATCAACCGCGGCCGCCATATCCGCACCGACAGTTTTGCCGGCTTTGCCGCATTGTGGTTCATCGGCGGCCTGCGCCGCTGGCGCCGCCGGCTGCTGCGCCACAAGATCGAGACCGCGCATCTCGAGCGCTGGTATGCGCTGGCGCTGGGCCAAGTCGGCGAGGACTACGCGCTTGGCACGGAGATCCTCAACTGCCGCCGGCTGATCAAGGGCTACAGCGACACCCACGCCCGCGCGCAGTCGAAATTCGACCGGGTGCTGTCGGCGCTCGACCTGGTCAAGGGCCGCCCGGACGCCGCAGACTGGATCCGGCGCCTGCGCGAAGCCGCGCTGAAGGACGAGAAGGGCGACATGCTCGACGGCGCGCTGAAGACCGTGGCGTCGCTGGGCGACGGCGACGTTCCATCAAGTTGATCTGTGAAATGGTCCCGTTTAATTCATCGAGAATTTTGGTGCCGCTTAGGTGACTCGAACACCTGACCCCATCATTACGAATGATGTGCTCTACCAACTGAGCTAAAGCGGCCCGGGAAGCCGAGCTTCCAGGATGGGCTGGGTGATAGACGCAACCGGCCGCGAATTCAAGATGGCAGTCGCGATTTCAGGACGAGGCAATTCGTGCCGCCTCCGGCCGGGCGCAAGGGCCGCCGCCGCGCGGATCTACCATTGGCCGCGTGATGCCGCGTCGGCACGCCGCGCGACCGCCACGTTGGCCGTGACCGGAAAATTAGCGAAAAATGTTGATTCCTTTACCGAAAATCACCGAAATGAGCTTTGTGCCCCTCGGCAAGGCAGAATGCGGCCGCTCGCTTGTTGATTGATTGGTCGCCTGCGGCTAACGATCATGGCAATGTGAATGAAATTGCAGAGGGAATTCGCTTGGACGCGATCGAAAAAGCGATCCGCAATGCCTTCGAGAAAGGCAATGCCGACGACCGGGCGTTTCGCGAGCGGGTCTATCGATCGGCTTTCGCGGCACTCGACCGTGCCCTGCAGGCCAATCCAAACGTCACCGTGGAAGTCGCCATCAAGCGCCGCAAGGCGGTCCAGGCGAAGATCACCGAAATCGAATCGGAATTCCTGCCGGCGGTTGCCGACGTCGCCGCGCCGACCGACAGTTTGCAGGCAGCACCGGCGGTGGAGTCTCCGGCTGAAACTGAAACCGAAGCCGAGCCCACGCCCGATGTCGTCGTTGAGGGTCCGGCGAAGCCGCCCGAAGCCGATGCGCCCCGGTCGCGCGTCTTGCCGGTCGTCCCCGACATCATGCCCGACGCGCCTGTTGCCGAGGCGCCGGTGATCGACATGGGGGCCTCGGTTCCGACCGAAGCCGACGTCGAAACCGACGACGCGGAAGTGACGCCCGACCGCGACGACCGGCGGGCGAGGCGGCGGCGCCTGCCCTTGACCGCCATCTTCTTCGGTGTGACGCTGCTCGCAGCCGCCGGAATCGGCCTTTATTTCGCCAACCAGACCGGCGTCTTCAAATCGGCGACCGAGCTCGACACAGCGCCACCGGAAGCGCCGCCAACGGTCGATGGCGAAGATTTCACGCCGGACGACACCGCTTCGCCGCCAAAGCAGGGCGAGGAGGACCAGGCGCGCGACTGGATCAACGTTTTTTCGCCGGGTGACCCGACGCAGGTCAATGCACCGTCGGACGCCAAGGCCGACGTTATCCAGGACGAAAGCGGTTCCTTCCTGCGCATCCGCTCGGGGGCATCCGGCTCGGCCATCAGCTTCGACGTCGGACAAGGCGTGTTGGAAAAACTAGCCGGCAAGCATGCCACATTCGACATCATCGCGCGCTCCGAGGAGGGCCAGGAGACGCAGATTTCCGTCGATTGCAATTTCGGCGAACTCGGCGACTGCGGCCGCAAGCGCTATGCCGTCGGTCGCGAGCGCAATGAATATCTGTTCGACGTGCGCTTTCCCGACAAGCGTCCGGGTGCTGCCGGCACCATCGCCATCAATTCCGACTTCGACAAGCAGGGCAAGTCGGTCGACATCTACGAGATCCGCGTTTCAGTCGTTCCCTAAAGCACGTCGCGTTCGGACCGGCCTCATGCGACGCACTTCAGGTTCTTGTTTTGATGCATGTCGTTACCGCAAAACCGCTGCACACTTTTTGCGCGACATGCATTAACTATCGAGCAGCGCCTGCAGCGTCTCGATGCGGTCGGCTTCGGCCGCCGGCTTGTCCCAGCGCAGCCGCGAAATGCGCGGAAAGCGCATGGCAACGCCGGATTTGTGCCGCGTCGAGCGGTTGAGCCCTTCGAAGGCTACCTCAAGCACCAGCCCGTTCCTGCGGTCGGCACGCACCGAGCGGACCGGGCCAAAGCGCTCGATCGTATTGTCGCGGACATATTTGTCGATCTGCCTCAGTTCCTCGTCGGTGAAGCCGAAATAGGCCTTTCCCACCGGCACCAGCTCCTCCGATCCGTCCGGCCCGGACCAGACGCCGAATGTGTAGTCGGAATAGAAGCTCGAACGTTTGCCGTGGCCGCGCTGGGCGTACATCAGCACGGCGTCGACCGTGTGCGGATCGCGCTTCCATTTGAACCACGGGCCCTTCGGCCGCCCGGCCACATAGGGCGAATCCCAGCGCTTCAGCATGACGCCTTCGATGACCGGATGCAGCGGCTTGCGGCGCAATTCCTCGAGTGCCTGCCAGTTGGTGAATTCGACCAGCGGCGACAGATCGAAGCGGCCCGGATAGAGCGTCCTGACGAAGGCCTCGAGCCGGCCGCGCCGTTCGCGGAAGGGAAGTCCGCGCAAATCGTCGTCACCAATCTGCAGCGCATCGTAGCAGCGCATGAAGGCGGGGTATTGCTGCTGGATCTTGGGTGACACGCTCTTGCGGTTCAGCCGCTGCTGCAGGTCCGAGAACGTGCCCGTCGCCTGCCTGGGGTCACCGACCAGAAGCTCGCCGTCGAGGGCGCCTGAAAAATCCATCGCCTCCGCAAGATCCGGAAAAGCGCCGGAGACATCGTCACCGGTGCGCGAATAGAGCCGGCGAATGCCGCCTTCGCAAACCGCCTGGACGCGGATACCGTCCCATTTCCATTCGGCCGCGTAGTCGGCCGGGTCGAGCTTTTCGAGGTCGCCGTCGCCGACGGCGTTCGACAGCATCACTGGCCTGAACAGCGCCAGCGCCGTTTTCCTGGGTTTTTCCGCTTTGCCCTCCAGCCAGGCGAACAGCCCGATATAGGGCGGCGTCAGCCCGTGCCAGAGTTCCTCGATCTCGGCGATATCGACCTTGCCGAAATCGGCCAGCGCCTGCTTGGCCAGCCGCGCCGAGACGCCGATGCGCAGGCCGCCGGTGACCAGCTTTATGATGGCGAAGCGCGCCGACGTGCTGGCGCTGTCGAGCAGCCGGGCCAGCACCTGCGGCCCGTCGGAGCGGCTCGCCGCCTGCAGCTTGGCCACCACCTCGGCCAGCGTCGGCGCGTGGTTCGCAATGTCGACAGGCGATTGCGGCCAGACCAGCGACACGGTCTCGGCCAGGTCGCCGACATAGTCGTAGGAATAGCCGAACAGCACCGGATCCATGCGCTCGACGACCAGCGTGCGCAGCATTGCCGGCTTGACCGCGGCGATGGACAGATCGCCGGTGATGGCCGCCAGCGCCAGCCCGCGATCCGGATCCTCGACGCTGCGGAAATAGTCGGTCAAAAGCGTCAGCTTGCCGTTGCGCGACGGCGTCAGCACCAGCCGGTCGAGAAGCTCGGCGAAGCGGTTCATCGGAGGAGCGACGCCAATGGGAAAAGCTTGCGTTCTGTCGCGCCCCCCTCTGTCCTGCCGGACATCTCCCCCTCAAGGGGGGAGATTTGCTGTCGCGACTGCTTTCGCCAATTTCCAACGTTGCAGGATGAGCGGCAAAACCAAAGCTGCCGATCTCCCCCCTTGAGGGGGAGATGTCCGGCAGGACAGAGGGGGGCGCCGTAGAGCTCTGCGCAGGTGACCATCGAACCTCGCATTCTCAATCGCCCTCGTCCTCATAACCAACCAGATGCAGCGGCCTGGCGGCGATGCCTTCGAGTTCGCACCAGCGCACCAGCGCCTCCTCGCGCCCATGCGTTACCCAGATTTCTTCGGCGCCGGTCTCCTTGATCGTTGCTGTCAGCTCGTCCCAGTCGGAGTGATCGGAGATGATCAGCGGCAGCTCGACGCCGCCCTGCTTGGCGCGCTGGCGGATGCGCATCCAGCCTGAGGCGAAGCACGACATCGGATCGGGAAAACGCCGCGCCCAGCGATCGGCGAAGGCGGATGGCGGGCCGACGACGATGGCACCGGCAAAGTCGCTTTTTTGGCCGGTCTCGACGGTCGCCGGTTCCAATGTGCCGAGATCGATATTCTGGCTCTGGTAATACTCGCTGAGCTTGGCCAGCGCGCCGTGGATGTAGATCGGCTTTTCGTAGCCGGCATCGCGCAGCAGCCGCATGACGCGCTGCGCCTTGCCCAGCGCATAGGCGCCGACCAGATGCGTTCGCTCGGGAAACTGCTCGGTCGATTTCAGCAGCCGGGCGATCTCTTCGGTATCGGGCGGATGCCGAAACACCGGCAGACCGAACGTCGCCTCGGTGATGAAGACGTCGCATTTGAGCGGCTCGAACGGCTCGCAGGTCGCGTCCTTCTGGCGTTTATAGTCGCCGGACGCGACGATGCATGTGCCCTGATGCGCGACCTTGATCTGGGCCGAGCCAAGCACATGACCAGCCGGGTGAAAGCTGACGGCCACACCGCCAAGCGCAATCGTCTCGCCGAGCACGGCGGCTTTCGTCGTTCCGGCAAAACTGTCGCCGTAGCGCAGCCCCATGATGTCGAGCGTCTGCTGCGTCGCCATCACCGAGCGGTGGCCGGAGCGGGCATGGTCGGAATGGCCATGTGTGATCAGCGCCCGGTTGACCGGCCGCACCGGGTCGATGAAGAAATCGCCGGGCGGGCAATACAGCCCTTCCGGCCGGGGATGAAGCAGGTCGCTGGCGCGCATGGCCCCAAGATAGGCGCTAATTCCGGCGCGGGAAGCCTGTTGTATGTCACTGCTGACTCCAGCATAGAGCGCAAGCCGGCTGCAAACACCCGGCGGAACCCGATCGCATGAAACCGCTCCAGACCTCGTCCGGCGATTTGACCGCCGACCGCCGCGCCGACTATGCCGAAATGCTCTATGCATCCGGCGATCATGCGGCAGCGGCGGAATTGCTGCTCGGCGCGCTCGAACTGGCGCCGCAATGGCCAGCCGGCTGGTTCCGCCTCGGCGAGATGCAGGAAGCGGCGGGCGCGCGCGATCGTGCCGCGCAGGCCTGGATGACGGCACTGCGGCTCGACCCGGCGGACAGGCTCGGCGCGGTGCTCAAGCTGCAATTGATCGGCAGGGCAGCGGCGGCCCAGGCGCCGCCCAGCGCCTTTGTCGAGACGCTGTACGACCACTATGCCGGGAGTTTCGAGGCTGAACTGGTCGACAGGCTCGGCTATCGTCTGCCCGAATGTCTCGACCGCAGTATCCGGGCGGCACGGCCGGGCCGGTTTTCGCTGGTGCTCGATCTCGGCTGCGGCACCGGCCTCATGGGCCAGAAGCTGCGGCCGATCGCCGACCGGCTGGAGGGTTACGACATCTCGGCCGCCATGCTGAGGCAGGCGCGCGCCAAAGGCGTCTACGATCTGCTCGTCAAGACGGACCTGCAGGATTTTTGCTATTCTGGCCCGAAAGCCGATCTGGTGACGGCGGCCGATGTGTTCATCTATGTCGGCGCACTCGAAAAGGTGGTGAACAAGATTGCCGGAATGCTTGCCGGCGGCGGTCTGTTTGCGTTCTCCGTCGAGACGCTCCCGGGCGGAGAATCGTCTGACAGCGCCGGCTTCGCCCTGCTGCCGTCCCGCCGCTACGCGCATTCCCAAAGCTATGTAGAGCGGGTTCTGGACGCCGACGGCTTTTCAGTCCTGTCGCTGCAGGCAACGATCATCCGGCAGGATCGCCGCCAACCGGTCGAAGGGCTGGCCGTAGTGGCAAGCTTGCTTTCCGGCAGCGTAAAATCTGGCTAAGACTTCTGCCGCTGCGCATGAGAAGCCGCAGCTGCGAACGACAAGGAGCACGTTCATGCGCTGGAACATGACGGTCTTGGCATCTTGCCTGGCGATGGCCGGCTGCGTCGGCATTTCGATGTCCGAACGGCAGGACGAAAACGTCCAGTCCTCGCTGCAATATGACAAGGTGCCTTGCGATCAATTGCTGGCGCAACGAAACGGCCTGGCGCAGCAATATCATCTGCCGGTGGACGCCAAGCCGTCCTTCTCCAACCCGGCGACGGGCTTTGGCCCGTTCACGCCGGATATGCGCTCGAAAGCCAAGCGCGATGCCGACCAGGCAAGCGGCAAGATCGACGCCATGAACCGGTCGATTGCCCGCCGCGAATGCGGCAAGCCGGCCAAGCAGAACAAGCTCGGCCTGACCTGACCGGATCCTAATCCGCCACCTTCCACTGCTCGCGCGAGGCGCTGGCGGGATAGACGCCGAGAATGCGCATTTCGCGCGAGAAAAAGCGCAACTCGTCGAGTGCCAGCTTCACCAGCGGATCGTCGGGATGGCCCTCTATGTCGGCGTAGAACAGCGTCGCCGTAAACGCGCCGAGCTGGTAGCTTTCCAGCTTGGTCATGTTGATGCCGTTGGTGGCAAACCCGCCCATCGCCTTGTAGAGCGCCGCCGGCACGTTGCGGACGCGGAAGATGAAGGTCGTCATCATCCTGGCGTCGGCCGAGGGGCGCTCGGCCCATTGCTTGTTCTTGGTCAGCACGACGAAGCGGGTGACGTTGCTGTCGGTGTCCTCGACATTCTCCTCGATGATGTCGAGTCCGTAGAGGGTCGAGGCCAGCGCCGGCGCCAGCGCGGCCATGGTGCGGTCCTTCATCGCGGCGACCATCTTGGCGGCGCCCGCGGTGTCGCCGGCAACCGTCGCCTTCCAGCCGTTCTTGCGGATGTATTTGCGGCATTGGCCGAGCGCGTGGATGTGGCTGTGCACGGTCCTGATCTCGTCGCGCCTGACGCCGCGCAGCACCATCAGCTGGAAGTGGATCGGCAGAAAGTATTCGCCGATGATGTGCAGCTTCGATTCCGGCAAGAGGTGATGAATGTCGGCGACGCGGCCGGCAATGGTGTTCTCGATCGGGATCATCGCCAGATCGGCCTTGCCGGTCTCGACGGCGTTGAAGGCGTCCTCGAAGGTCGGGCACGGCAACGGCTCCATCGACGGGAACATGTTGCGGCAGGCGGTGTCGGAATTGGCGCCCGGCTCGCCCTGGAAGGATATTTTGTTGGTCTTTTCAGGCATGCGCAGAGTCTCGGGAATTGGGGGAAGAATTTCTTAGTTGGAAAGGAGCGCCCTGGCGCGTTCGAGATCGTCCGGCGTATCGACGCCAAGCGGCACCGACTGGACGATCTCCGCATCGATGCGCATGCCGGCCTCCAGCGCCCGCAACTGCTCCAGCCGCTCGCGGCGCTCCAGCGGCGACGGCCTTAGCGCAACGAAGCGTTCGAGTGCGGCGCGGCGATAGGCATAGAGGCCGATATGATGGTAGAGCGGGCCTTCGCCCCAAGGGGCGGTGGCGCGGGTGAAATAGAGCGCCCTGAGCCGCGTCGTCGAGAGTGGCGAGCCGACCAGCTTGACGACGTTCGGATTGGTCTTTTCCTCGTCGCGTACGATCTCGACGCAGAGCGTGGCGATGTCGACCGCTGCGTTCTCGAAAGGCTTCAGCGCGGCGCCGATAACAAGGGGGTCGATGGTCGGCAGATCGCCCTGCACATTGACGATGGTCTCGACGCTGTTGCCAGGGTCGAGAATGGTCAGCGCTTCGAAGATGCGGTCGGAACCGGTTTCGTGGTCCGCCCGCGTCATCACCGCCTCGAAACCATGCGCGCGCACCGCCTCCGCAACGCCTTGCGTATCGGTGGCGACGACGACCCGGCCGAGCCCGGCCTCGGCAGCGCGGCGGGCGACGTGGACGATCATTGGAGTGCCGGCAATGTCGGCGAGCGGCTTGCCCGGCAGGCGGGTCGAGGCCATGCGGGCCGGGATCAGGATGAGGGTGGACATGAGGCGGGCAGGGGCTCGAAAAAGAGGAGGACAAAAGTGGCAAAAGGTCTCACTGGCAGCGCCCTTATAGGTGTTGCAACGCCGGAGCAAAAGACCTAGTTTCCGCGCGATTTGACCGCCTCGCAGGGTGGTTCACGATACCGACGGACGGAGTGGACGGATCGGTCCGCCGGAAAGGGAGCCTGGGGCGTATGGATTCCAACGAAGTCAACAAGCTGCTCGCCGGTCTCCTCGGCACCGTGTTCATCGTCTTTTCCGTTGGCATCGTGTCCGACGCGCTGTTTGCCTCGCCGGCGCCGGAAAAGCCCGGCTTCGCCATCGAGGCGACCGAGCCCGCCGAAGGCGGCCCGGCCGCTCCCGCCGCGGCCGTGAAGCCGATTGCCGAGCTGCTGACCACTGCCAACGCCGAAGCGGGCGCCGCCATCTTCAAGAAATGCCAGGCTTGCCACTCCGGCGAAAAGGGTGGCCCCAACAAGGTCGGCCCCGATCTCTGGGACATCATCGACCGTCCGGTCGCCGAGCATGAGGGCTTTGCCTATTCGGCCGGCATGAAGGAGTTCTCCAAGGGTGGCAGCGAGAAGTGGACCTACGACAATCTAAACCACTTCATCACCTCGCCGAAGAAGTTCGTAAAGGGCACCGCGATGGGCTTCGCCGGTCTGCCGAAGGATGAGGACCGCGCCAACGTCATCGCCTATCTGCGCACGCTGTCGGACAATCCGAAGCCGCTGCCGGCGCCCGGCGCCTCGGCCGAAAATGAGGCCGCCAAGCCGCCCGAAGGTGCGGCCCCTGCCAAGCCGGCAGAAAGCGCGGCGCCAGCCGCTCCGGCGCCGGCTGCGCCCGCAAAATAACAAAACTGTAATGGCATAATCCTTGAAAAAGCCGGGTTCAGCCCGGCTTTTTCGTTAGGAAAAATGCATATGCGACGACAAAGCCGCTCGGTTGCGGTTTTCAGCGCCGCCAAATGATCTAGATTGGGCCCAGACGCTATGGTGACGGCGCTATATCGCGAAGAGGAGAACGCATGACGGTTGGCCGAGCGCGGACGCTTCTGAAATCAGTGCTGATGCTGGCCGCTTTTGCCGGCGGATTGCAGGCGGCCTTCGCGGACGAATGGCGTACGACCTCCTCGCTGATCGGCGAATCCAAATACGGCGACAACTTCCAGCACTACGACTACGTCAATCCGGATGCGCCGAAGGGCGGCACAGTGAACTCAGTGGTGCTCGGCACGTTCGACAGCTTCAACCCCTATATCGTGCAGGGTTCGCCGGCCGCCGGCTTCGCGCAGTTCGGCGGCGGCCTGCTCTACGACACGTTGATGGAGCAGGCGACCGACGAGGGCAGCACCAGCCATCCGCTGATCGCCGACGCCTACAAATATCCGGCCGACTATTCCTCGGCGACCTACCGGCTCGATCCGCGGGCGAAATGGCATGACGGCCAGCCGATCACCACCGAGGACGTGATCTGGTCGTTCCAGGTGCTGAAGGCCAACAGCCCGATGTACAGCCGCTATTTCGAAAACGTCACCGACTCCGTCGCGGTGTCCGACCGCGAGGTCGAATTCCACTTCAGCCAGAAGGGCAACCGGGAGCTACCGAAGATCATCGGCGATCTCGTTGTGCTGCCCAAGCACTGGTGGGAAGGCACCGACGCCAACGGCAAGAAGCGCGACGTCACAAAGCCGACGCAGGAGCCGCCGCTCGGCTCCGCCGCCTACAAGATCGCCAGCTTCAAGCCTGGCTCCGAAATCATCTGGCAGCGCGTGCCCGATTACTGGGCGGCCAAGCTGCCCGTAAAAATCGGCCGCGAGAATTTCGACAGGCAGCGTTTCACCTATTTTCTCGACGACAATGCCGCCTGGCAGGCCTTTACCAAGGGCGGGCTGGACGACATCAAGCCGGAGAACAGTTCGAGGCGCTGGAACACGGCCTATAATTTCCCGGCAGTTCAGGCCGGCGACGTCATCAAGAAGGAATTCAAGACCGCGTCGCCCGAACCGATGCAGGCCTTCATGCTCAACACCAGGCGCCCGCTGTTCCAGGATCGCCTGGTGCGCGCCGCGTTGATGTATCCGTTCGATTTCGAGACGATGAACCGGACCCTGTTCTTCGGTTCCAACACCCGCACCAGCAGCTATTTCCAGGGCACCGAACTGGCGTCGAGTGGCCTGCCGCAGGGCAAGGAACTCGAAATCCTCGAGCAGTACCGTGACAAGCTGCCGCCTGAAGTCTTTACCCAGGAATTCAAGCTGCCGGTCTACGACAACCCGCAGGCTGAGCGCAAATACCTGAAGACCGCGGTCGATCTGTTCGCCAAGGCAGGCTGGATCATCAAGGGCGGCAAGATGGTCAACGCCAAGACCGGCGAACCGTTCAAATTCGAGATCCTCGGTTGGAACGACACCGACCAGGTCATCGCCAGCCCGTATATCGCCAATCTGCGCAAAATCGGCGTCGACGCAACGCTGCGCCTGATCGACCAAACCCAGTATATCAACCGAGTCACCCACTTCGACTTTGACGTGGTCACTTCGATACTCGGGCAGTCGGACTCTCCCGGCAATGAACAGCGCGATTTCTGGAGTTCCAAGGCCGCCGATTCGCCGGGATCGCGCAATTACGCCGGCATCAAGAATCCGGTCGTCGATGCGCTGGTCGACCGCATCATCTTTGCCACCGACCGCGACGATCTGGTTGCCGCCACCCATGCGCTCGACCGGGTGCTGCTGTGGAACTACTATGTCGTGCCGCAATATTACCGCGCCGTGGTTTGGCTGGCCTACTGGAACAAGTTCGGTATGCCGGAGAAACAGCCCGCCTATAGCGGCGTCGACCAGAATTCCTGGTGGATCGACCCGGACAAGGAAAAAGCGCTGGCCGCCAAATATAAGAGTGGCAATTGATGGCTGCGCTGCCCCGTCGCGATTTCCTCGCCCTTGGCGGTGCGGCCGCCGCTGCAGCGCTGCTGCCCGGCCGGGCTTTCGCCGCCATCCCGACCGGCGTGAAACTGCACGGGCTGTCTGCCTTCGGCGATCTCAAATATCCTCCGGATTTCACGCATTTCGACTATGTCAATCCAGACGCTCCCAAGGGCGGCCGGATGAATTTCGGCCCGCCGAACTCCACCCTCAATCAGAGCTTTCTGACTTTCAACACGTTGAACTCGCTGGTGTTGAAGGGGGATTCGCCGCCGCGCACCGAGCTCTGTTTCGATTCGCTGATGGCAAGGGCGCTCGATGAGCCGGATGCGGTCTACGGCGTGCTTGCCGAATTCGTTACCTTGTCGCAGGACCGCAACGGCTTCCGCTTCAGCCTGCGGCCACAAGCGCGCTTCCATGACGGCTCGCCGCTGACGGCTGAGGACGTTGCCTTCGCCTTGAACCTCTACAAAGACCGGGGACACCCGAACCTTTCCCAAGCGCTGCGGCATATGACGGATGCGGTCGCAATCGATCCGCTTACTGTCAGCCTTACCTTCAACGGCAAACAGTCGGCGCAGAATATCCTCGCGATCGCCGTAATGCCGATCGTGTCCAAAGCCTTCTATACGGCCAATGATTTCGACGCCTCGACGATGACCCCGCCGCTCAGCTCCGGGCCGTACAAGATGGGACGGGTCGTGGCCGGGCAGACTATCGAATATGAACGCGTCGCCGATTATTGGGGGCGCGATCTCGCCGTGAACCGCGGGCTTAATAATTTCGACCGTATCCGTATCGATTTCTACCTTGATCGCCAGGCAGCGTTTGAAGCGTTCAAGAAAGGCGATACGCATTTTCGCGAGGAGTTCACCGCGCGCGTATGGGCGACCGGCTACGACTTTCCAGCGCTGAAGGATGGCAGGGTCGTCAAACGCGAATTTCCCGGCGAGAAATCGCCCGACATGCAGGCTGTCGCGCTGAACCAGCGCCGGCCGCAATTCCGCGATGTGCGCGTGAGACAGGCGATCGCCTATTGCTTCGATTTCGAATGGACCAAGCGGGTACTGTTTTTCGGCTCCTACGAGCGCTCGCAATCGAACTTCGAACGATCGGACTACAAGGCCGAGGGCCCGCCCTCGCCCCAGGAATTGAAACTGCTGGAGCCGTTTCGAGCCGAGTTGCCGCCGGAAACCTTCGGCGAACCGGTGGTGCAACCCGTCTCGGACGGTTCCGGTCACGACCGTAAGGTGCTGCGCGAAGCTTCGAGACTGCTTGCCGAAGCCGGCTGGAAGCGAGCGGGCAATTTCGTCGTCAATGAGAAGGGCGAGCGACTGCGGGTGGAAATGCTGGCCGAGGACGAGGGTCTCGTTCGCATTTTCGCGCCGTGGTCCGAGAATATGAAGGCGATTGGCATCGACGCTTCGATCCGGCAGGTCGATTCGACGCAATTTGAAGCGCGGCAAAGCAACTACGATTTCGATTTCAACATGCTACATTGGTTGATCGGGGCGACGCCTACTGCCGACGGCCTGGAAATCCTCTACAATTCCCGGATGGCGAAAACGCCGGGGATGCGCAATTATCCGGGTACGGAAAGCAAAGCCATCGACGCGCTGATCGAGGCAGCCGGCAAGGCGCAGAGCCGGATCGAACTCGTCACCGCGCTCAACGCGCTCGATCGGGTCTTGCGCGCGCGGCTAGACTGGATTCCAACATATCATCTGGCGAATCACCGGGCTGCCTTCTGGGATATGTTCGGCTTTCCCGCTCAAAAGCCGGATTACGACTTTCCGGTCGAGACGCTGTGGTGGTTCGACAAAGACAAGGCGGCAAAAATTGGCAAAGCCTGAGATTTTCGCACAAGCGAGGCAGAGAGCCTGATGGGCGCCTATATACTGCGCCGTATCCTGCTGATGATCCCGACCCTGTTCGGCATCATGGCGGTGTCGTTCGCCGTCATCCAGTTCGCGCCGGGCGGGCCGGTCGAGCAGGTCATCGCCAGGCTGACCAACCAGGGCGGCAGCGATCGCCTCGGCGGCGGCGGCGGTGATGCTGGCGGCGCCAATTTCGACGTCGCCGGCGACGTCGGCTCGAAATACCGCGGCGCGCAAGGGCTCGACCCGGAATTCATCAAGAAGCTGGAGAAGCAGTTCGGTTTCGACAAGCCGCCGCTCGAGCGCTTCGGCATGATGCTGTGGAACTATCTCCGCTTCGATTTCGGCGACAGCTATTTCCGCGACATATCGGTGCTCGACCTGATCCTGGAAAAGATGCCGGTGTCGATCTCGATCGGGCTGTGGATCACGCTTTTGTCCTATCTGATCTCGATCCCGCTCGGCATCCGCAAGGCGGTCAAGGACGGCTCCACCTTCGACGTCTGGACCAGCGGCGTCGTCATCGTCGGCTACGCCATTCCCGGGTTTCTGTTCGGCATATTGCTGATGGTGCTGTTTGCCGGCGGCTCGTTCTGGGACTGGTTTCCGCTGCGCGGCATCACCTCCGACAATTGGGACCAGCTGTCGTGGCCGGCGCGGATCGTCGACTATTTCTGGCATATGACCTTGCCGCTGACCGCGCTGGTATTGTCGGCCTTCGCCACGACGACGCTTTTGACCAAGAATTCCTTCCTCGAGGAAATCCGCAAGCAATATGTGGTCACAGCCCGCGCCAAGGGCCTGTCGGAGCGGCAGGTGCTTTATGGCCACGTCTTCCGCAACGCCATGCTGATCGTCATCGCCGGTTTTCCCGGTGCTTTCATCTCGGCCTTCTTCACCGGCTCGCTGCTGATCGAGAACATATTTTCGCTCGACGGCCTCGGCCTGCTCGGCTTCAACTCGGTGGTGCAGCGCGACTATCCGGTGGTGTTCGCCAATCTCTTCATCTTCTCGCTGCTTGGCCTGTTCGTCGGGCTTTTGTCCGATCTGATCTATACCTGGGTCGATCCACGCATCGATTTCGAGCGGAGAGACGTCTGATGGCGCAGGCCACAGCCGAAACGGCGCCGGCACGGATCGCGCGGCCCTTTCTGTCGCCGCTCAACCAGCGGCGCCTGCAGAACTTCAAGTCCAACCGGCGCGGCTACTGGTCGTTGTGGATATTCCTGTTCCTGTTCGTGCTGTCGCTGGTTTCGGAATTGGTCGCCAACGACAAGCCGATCATCGCCTCCTACAAGGGCGAGATCCTGTTTCCGGTCCTGGTCGCTTATCCCGAGGAGAAGTTCGGCGGCTTCTATGCGGTCACCGACTACCGCGACCCGGTGATCCAGGACGAGATCAACGCCAATGGCTGGATGGTCTGGCCGCCGGTGCGCTACTCCTACCAGACCGTCAACAACGCTATTCCCGAAGCAGCACCGACCAAGCCGTCCTGGCTCTACGACAAGAAGACGCGCTGCAACCAGTATCCGAAAGGCGAGGCAGACCCCAATTGCAACGTCGGCAACTGGAACTGGCTGGGCACCGACGACCAGGCCCGCGACGTGCTGGCGCGCGTCATCTACGGCTTCAGGATATCGGTGCTGTTCGGCCTGATCCTGACCGCCGGCTCGGCGCTGATCGGCGTGGCGGCCGGCGCTCTGCAGGGCTATTTCGGCGGCTGGACCGACCTCCTGTTCCAGCGTTTCATCGAGATCTGGTCGGCGATCCCGGTGCTGTATCTGCTCTTGATCGTCGCCGCCATCCTGCCGCCCGGCTTCTTCATCCTGCTCGGATTGATGCTGCTGTTCTCCTGGGTGGCACTGGTCGGCGTGGTGCGGGCCGAGTTCCTGCGCGCCCGCAATTTCGAATATGTCAACGCGGCGCGCGCGCTCGGCGTATCCAATGTCACCATTATGTTCCGGCATCTGCTGCCCAACGCCATGGTGGCGACGCTGACCTTCCTGCCCTTCCTGCTCAGCGGCTCGATTTCGACGCTGACCTCGCTCGACTATCTCGGCTTCGGCCTGCCGCCCGGCGCCGCCTCGCTGGGTGAGTTGCTGAAGCAGGCACAGCGCAATCTCAACGCGCCCTGGCTCGGCATTTCCGGCTTCGTCGTCATCTCGCTGATGCTGTCGCTGCTGGTCTTCGTCGGCGAGGCCACCCGCGACGCCTTCGATCCGCGCAAGACGTTCAGATGAGCGACACCCCGCTGCTCTCGGTCCAGGATCTCAGCGTCGCCTTCACGCAAGGCGGCGACCAGTCGATCGCCGTCGACCATATTTCCTTCGACCTCGCCAGGGGCGAGACGGTGGCGCTGGTCGGCGAATCCGGCTCCGGCAAGTCGGTCACCGCGCTGTCGGTTCTGAAGCTGCTGCCCTATCCGACCGCCAGCCACCCGTCGGGAAAGATCCTGTTCCTCGGCGCCGACCTGCTTGCCGCCGACGAGAGAGACCTGCGCCGCGTGCGCGGCAACAAGATCACCATGATCTTCCAGGAGCCGATGACCTCGCTCAACCCGCTGCACACGATAGAGCAGCAGATCGTCGAGGTATTGAAGCTGCATCAGGGCCTGGGCGATCGCAAAGCCAAGGCGCGCACGCTGGAACTTCTGCACGAGGTCGGCATCCGCGAACCGGAAAAACGGCTCGACGCCTATCCGCATCAGCTTTCCGGCGGCCAGCGCCAGCGCGTCATGATCGCCATGTCGCTGGCCAACGAGCCTGAACTTTTGATCGCCGACGAGCCGACGACGGCGCTCGACGTCACCGTCCAGGCGCAGATCCTCGAGCTGCTCGCCGGCCTGAAAAGCCGCAAGAACATGTCGATGCTGTTCATCACCCACGATCTCGGCATCGTCAGGAAGATCGCCGACCGGGTCTGCGTGATGACCAAGGGCAAGATCGTCGAGACCGGCCCGACCAAGGAGATATTCGCCAATCCGCAGCACGCCTACACGCGGCATCTGCTTGCCGCCGAGCCGAAAGGCAAGCCGCCGGCGGCCAACCAGGCCGCCAAGCCGGTGATGGTCGGCAAGGACGTCAAGGTCTGGTTTCCGATCAAGAAGGGCTTCTTCCGGCGCACCGTCGACAATGTGAAGGCGGTCGACGGCATTGACGTCACCGTGCGGGCCGGCCAGACGCTTGGCGTCGTCGGCGAATCCGGCTCAGGCAAGACGACGCTCGGCCTGGCGCTGGCCAGGATGATCTCGTCGACCGGAAACATCCAGTTCGACGGACGCGGCATCGATCAGCTGTCCTTCAACGAAATGCGGCCGTTGCGGCGCGAGTTGCAGATCGTCTTCCAGGATCCGTTCGGTTCGCTCAGTCCGCGCATGTCGGTCGCCGAGATCATCGAGGAAGGGTTGAAGATCCATGAGCCGAAGCTGTCTCCTGATGCGCGCGACGAGCGTATCGTCGACGTGCTCGGGGAAGTCGGCCTCGATCCGGCGACGCGCAACCGCTATCCGCACGAATTCTCCGGCGGCCAGCGCCAGCGCGTCGCCATCGCGCGCGCAATGGTGCTCAACCCGCGTTTCGTCATGCTGGACGAGCCGACCTCGGCGCTCGACATGAGCGTGCAGGCGCAGGTCGTCGACCTCTTGCGCAGCCTGCAGGCCAAGCACGACCTCGCCTACCTCTTCATCAGCCACGATCTGAGGGTCATCCGCGCGCTCGCCAACGAAGTCATCGTCATGCGCAACGGCAGGATCGTCGAGGCCGGTCCTTCCGAACAGATTTTCGGCAACCCGCGGACCGACTATACAAAGGCGTTGATCTCGGCCGCCTTCAAGATCGAAACGGCGCCGGTCGGCATCGTCAGCGAGTAGATTTTCGCCAGAGATCATGCACAAAATCAAAACGCTGCCGCGCCTTGCGCGTCGGAACGCGAACGCTGTTGGTAAAAAGGGAAAAACAATCCGCAATGGAAAAAGGCCGCATCCTGCTTGCCCTCACCGGTATTCATCCGCTGCGCTGGCGCGAACTGCTGTCGGCGGAGCGCGAGGTGGTGCTCGAGCCGAATGGCGCCGGCGATCCCTCGATTACCTATGCTGTGGTGTGGAAACAGCGGCCGAACCTGTTGTCGTCGCTGCCCAATCTGCGCGCCATCTTCTCGATCGGCGCCGGCGTCGACCACATCTTCGCCGATCCCACCTTGCCCGACGTACCGGTCGTCAAGGTGGTGGCCGACAACCTGACCCAGTACATGACCGAATACGTCGTCTGGCGGGTGCTCGACCACCATCGCCAAGGCATGCTCTACCGCGCCCAGCAGCAGAAGAAGATCTGGCATGAACCGCAGCAGCGGCCGGCCAGCGACATCTCGGTCGGCATTATGGGGCTCGGCACGCTTGGCCGCGCGGCGGCATCGGTGCTGTTGTCGCTCGGCTTTCCCGTCAATGGCTGGTCGCGCAGCGATCGGCCGATGCAAGGTGTCTCGACTTACGCGGGCGAGGCCGGCCTGATCCCGTTCCTAAACGCCACCGACATCCTGGTGGTGCTGCTGCCGCTGACGCCGCAGACGCACGGTATCATCAACCACGGCGTGCTGAAGGAGCTGCGGAAGCGCAACGGCCTCGGCGGCTCGGTGCTGATCAATGCCGGGCGCGGCAGGCTGCAGAAGGACGCCGACATTTTGCGCGCGCTGGACGACGGCACGCTGAAGGAAGCCAGCCTCGACGTTTTCGAGGTCGAGCCGTTGCCGAAGACGAGCCCGCTATGGAGCCACCCCAAAGTGTTCGTGACGCCGCACGCGGCGGCAACCTCCGATCCGGTCCACCTGGCGCCGATCATGCTGCGTCAGATGGATGCTTTCGAGCGCGGCGAAGCGCTGGAAAATGTGGTGGATCGCGACGCCGGGTATTAATTTGTTGGAGCGCCGCTTTCCAGTCTCAGCCCCAGCCGAGCGGCACGTAGTCGATCTCCATAAACGCCTCGACTTCCGGAATCCAGCGGTCGCGGACGAAGGCGACGTGGTCGGGATGGTCGTTGTAGCCGGAATAGGCCCGCTGATCGGCGAACTCCATCGAGAAGCCGAAGCGGTAGTCGTTCTTGGGACTGACCTGCCGCAACTGCTCGAAATGCGTGACGCCCTTTATCGCCGTGAGAATCCTCTTGGCGTCGGCGAGGAACCGTTTTTCCTCGAGCGAATGCGGCGGGTGTTTCAGCGTGAACACGACGGTGTGACGGATCATTTTTTGCTCCTGCGATGTCTTCGTGTCACGCGCTGTCAGCCCACGCGCGGATCAGGTTATAGGCGATCGCCCCTTTCGGCGGCGTCACCAGGCCGCCCGGATGCTCGCGGGCCAGCATCGAGAGCACCTCGTCGTGAAAGAACCAGCGGCAATCTTCCAGCTCGTTGAGGTCGGGGTGGATATCGTCGTTGAGCGGTTCGCCGAAGCAGCCGATCATCAGCGAATAGGGAAACGGCCAGGGCTGGCTCGCGTGGTAGACGACGCGGCCGAGCCGGATGCCGGCTTCCTCCAGCGTTTCGCGGCGCACCGCCGCCTCGATCGTCTCGCCCGGCTCGATGAAACCGGCGAGCGCCGAATACATGCCGGGCCCGAAATGCCGGCCGCGGCCGAGCAGGCATTTTTCGCGTGTTGCCGTCAGCATGATCGCCACCGGGTCGGTGCGCGGAAAGTGCTCCGTACCGCAGGCCGGGCAATGCCGCTTGTAACCGCCCGCCCGCATCTCGGCTTCGGTGCCGCATTTGCTGCAGAAGCGATGGCTGGCATGCCAGGCGAGCAGCGCCGCCCCTTGCGCCAGCGCGCCGGCCGCCGCTTCGTCGATCAGCCCCTGCATATATACCGAGCGATAGTCGATCGCCTTGATCGTCTCGGGAAGCTGCTCGGGCTCGACCCCGGCCGGCACCGCCAGCACCGGGCCGCTTTCGGAAAAACCGAGCAGGACGCCGTTTTCGAGCGATGCTTCGAGCGGCCGGCATTCGGCCACCCCGAACCAGGGGTCGAATGCGCCTTGCGCAAGCTTCAAATAGAGCCGGCCGCCACGCATCAGCAAAAGCCGCGCCGAGGGATCGGCGAGTGCCTTTTCGACGGAATCGTCGGCGCGGTTTTCGGACTGCCGGTCGATAATGTTGCCGGCGAAGCCGACGAACTGGCTCGGCTCGCGCAAGGGCGCGTCAAACAGGCGAAAGCTCATGCAGACTCGGGAAGGTTCAAGGTGGACACGGGAGAGGCTTATAGCGCTGCCTTGATCTTTTCCGCAAACTTGCGAAGGTCGGAGCGCTGATAGGGCTCGCGCAGGCCGTGCCCCCACACCGGGCCGGGCCAGCCGGGATCGCCTTCCGAGCGCGCAATGACGTGTACATGCAACTGGCGCACGATGTTGCCGAGTGCGCCGGTGTTGATCTTGGTGCAGCCGGTCACCCGCTTCAGCGCCAGCGCCACCATGTTGGTCTCGAAGGTCAGCATCGCCTGGTCCAGCGGCGTCATGTCGTGGATTTCCTCGATGCCCGGCCGCTGGGGCACCAGCAGCAGCCATGGCCAGCGGCGGTCGTTCATGACGCGCAATTCGCACAGGCCGAGCCACATCAGCTGTTCGCTGTCGGCTTCCAACTGGGCGTCAAGCGTGAATCCGGCCTTGAGGCCCGGCAGCATCGGCGTTTCCCTCACTTTTTGACGTTTTTTGAACTCCATCGACGCTAGAGCGGCTTCCGAAGGGCCGCAAGGGGCAGCAAGCAACATTGGCCGCCGCGGCGCTGATTGTGCGCGAAGAAGTGAGGGCCCGGGCAAATTGCATCAGGTTGGCGCTGCCCCGCCGAGGTCGCGGCCACATTTTGTTCTTGCTTTGTGCCGGCAGCTATGCTACTAACCTCGCTATGGTGATTATTCGCACCAACGACCCGCCCGCCGAGGCGGGTTTTTGGTTTCAGCTTTCGCCGTCGCTCAAGGCCCCTATCATCCGCACTTGCATTTCATCGCCGGATTGCCGATATGGAGGCTGGGAGGTTGGTGGTGGACGGTCCACTCGCCAACCGGGTCAGGTCCGGAAGGAAGCAGCCCTAACGAGCCCGGAACGGGTCATTGTTCCAGCCTCCCGCCTCTTCGCCTTTTGCCCCGACATTGACGGCGCCAAGCCGTGCGGGCGAAACTATGCGCAGGAATCGGCCGCCTCCAGTGGCAGCCCTTGGAGCTTAACGGGCGAATGAGCGAAGCCGGAAACGAGGCCGGGAAATTGGACAAGCCTGCCGCCTACCGCGTGCTGGCGCGCAAATACCGACCGTCGAATTTCTCCGAACTGATCGGCCAGGAGCCGATGGTCCGCACCTTGACCAATGCCTTTGCCACCGGCCGCATCGCCCAGGCCTGGATGCTGACCGGCGTGCGTGGCGTCGGCAAGACGACGACCGCGCGCATACTCGCGCGGGCCCTGAACTACAAAACATCGACCGTCGACCAGCCGTCCGTCGACCTTGCCGTGCTCGGCGAGCATTGCCAGGCGATCATGGAAGGCCGGCATGTCGACGTCATCGAGATGGACGCCGCCTCGCATACCGGCATCGACGACATCAGGGACATCATCGAGCGTGTGCGCTACGCCCCGGTGTCGGCGCGCTACAAGGTCTACATCATCGACGAAGTGCACATGCTTTCCAACCAGGCCTTCAACGGCCTGCTGAAGACGCTGGAAGAGCCGCCGCCGCACGTCAAGTTCATCTTCGCCACCACCGAAATCCGCAAGGTGCCGATCACCGTCCTGTCGCGCTGCCAGCGTTTCGACCTCAGGCGCATCGATGCGGCAATGATCAAGGCCGACCTTGCCAGGATAGCCGGTCTGGAGGGCATCGAAGTCGAAGACGATGCGCTGGCGATGATCGCGCGCGCGGCCGAAGGCTCGATGCGCGATGCGCAGTCGATCCTCGACCAGGCGATCGCCCATGGCGGCGGCGCGGTCAGCGCCGAAGCGGTGCGTGCTATGCTCGGCCTTGCCGACCGTGCCCGCATCGTCGACCTGTTCGAACATGTCATGAAGGGCGACGTCGCCGCCGCACTTGCTGAATTCCGTGCCCAGTACGATACCGGCGCCGATCCTGCCGCGGTGCTGACCGACCTTGCCGAGTTCAACCATCTGGTCACCCGTCTGCGTTTCGTGCCGGCTGCCATCGACGACGCCTCGCTGTCCGAGGACGAGCGCCGGCGCGGCGCCGATTTCGCCAGCATGCTGTCGGTCAAGGTGCTGTCGCGGACGTGGCAGATGCTCTTGAAAGGTATTCCCGAGGTGCAGACCTCCAACCGCCCGGTCAGCGCCGCCGAGATGGTGCTGATCCGGCTGGCCCATGCCGCCGACCTGCCGACGCTGGACGAGGCGCTGAAATCGCTGGAGAACGGCGGTACCCTGCCGGGCACTGCGCCGCGCGTGAATGGCACGCCGGCAAGCCCCGGCCCCGCAAACCATGCGCCTGCAAGCGGTGGTGCCGGCGCCGTGGCGCAGGCGCGGATGCCGATGGCCAATGGCGGCGCCCAGACAATGCGTCTGGTCGAGGCCGAGCCGGTGCCGACCAACTTCGTTGCTCCGCCGGAGCCGGCGGTCGAGGCGCCGCCGGTGCCGGTGAAATCGCTGGCCGACATTGTCGCCCTTGCCGACGCCCAGCGCGACATGGCCTTCAAGGTGTTGGTGAAGCGTTGCGTGCGCCTGGTGCGCGTCGAGCCCGGTCGTATCGACGTCAGCCTGACCGACGATGCGCCGAAGATGTTGCTCAACGATTTGACCGCCAAGCTGCGCGCCTGGACCGGCCGCAACTGGCTGGTGTCGCTGTCGAAGGAAGAGGGCGGCCAGACCTTGGCCGAGCTGGAATCGACAAAGCGCGAAAACGCCTTCCTCGATGCCAAGAGCGACCCGACGGTCGCCGCCATCCTGGCGCGCTTTCCCGGCGCCAAGATCATCGACGTGCGCATTCCCGACGCGCCGGAAGCCGACGAGGCCGACGTGCCGGTCGAGCCGCCGGCCGACGACGACGAAACCTGAAACAACCAGCACCAGCTGCAAAGGACCGTGCGATGAAAGACCTTCTCGGCATGATGGGCAAGGCAAAGGAAATGCAGGCCAAGTTCCAGGCCATGCAGGATGAGATCGCCACGCTGGAAGCCACCGGGCAGGCCGGCGGCGGCCTGGTCAGCGTCACGCTGACCGGCAAATTCGAGATGAAGTCGCTGAAGATCGACCCGTCGCTGTTCAAGGAAGACGAGGTCGAGATTCTCGAGGACCTGCTTCTCGCTGCCCACAACGACGCCAGGACCAAGGTCGAGCAGATCATGCAGGAGAAGACCAGGGCGCTGACCGCGGGCCTACCGATCCCGCCGGGAATGAAACTGCCGTTCTAAGGCTAGTGCATGTCGCGCAAAAGTGTGCAGCGGTTTTGCGATAACGACATGCATCAAAACAAGAACCTAAAGCGCGTCGCATGAGGCCGGTCGAACGCGACGCGCTAGTCAATCGGTATGCCGTTACAGTGGCCGAAGAGTGCAGCGGCCCAGTGCTCGCTCTACCGCCAGCTGTGTCTATTAGGCAACTCCCCACACTTAATAACGCTTTAGCCATCTTTTTGCCTGAAAGTGTCTCATTCTTGCCGCAACCAGAGGCGGGCTGGCAGCAGAATTGAGGGGACACCTGTTGATCTCTACCCGATGGAAGACGCCGTTGCGGCTCGGCGTCGTTATCTCGCCGCTGTTTTTGGCCGCTTGCAGTCAGACCGCCTCGCACGGCATGTCCAGCCTGACCGATGCTATTACGCCGAGTTTCCTGAGCTCGCGCTCCTACAATTCCACGCCGAAGGAAAAGGAGTGCCTGGAGCGGGCAATGTTCTTCGAGTCCAACCGGTCGAGCCGTGACGGCATGATTGCGGTCGGCACGGTGGTGATGAACCGGCTGCGGTCCGGCAATCACGGCAACACCATCTGCCAGGTCGTCGGCGAGCGCGGGCAGTTCGCGCCGGGCGTCATGACACGGCCGATGAATTCGAAGGCGATGCCCGACGTCGAGGAAGCCGCCGAGGCGGTGCTCAAGGGCGAGCGCAAAGCCAAGCTGAAGAACACCATGTTCTTCCACACCGCCGGCCTGCGCTTCCCCTACAAGAACATGCACTACACCATGGTCGCCGGCGGCAATGCCTTCTATGAAAAGCGCGGCCGCAACTGGCAGCCGCTGCCGGACGAACCGGTGGTCGCCATGGCCCAGGCCAAGCCGCAAGCGCCTGCCGCTCAGGCCATACTTGTCGCCTCGGCGGAGCCGGCACGCAGCGCCAAGCCGACATTCGCCAAAGCGACCTATGTGACCGCCGCGGCATCGCTGCCGGCAAAGCAGACAAGGGTGACTGCCGGGATGGCAACCGCGGCGAGGGCGACACCGGAGAAGCCGATGCTTGTGGCGCTGCAGGAACCAATGCAGGAGCCGGATGCGGCCCGTTTTGGCGGAACCGTGAGCGAGCGGCCTGTCACCTCCTTCCAGGCCGCGCCGGCAGAGCCGACAATGTCGTTCGAGGCGACGCCCGAGAACACCGACGCCATCGGCGCGATGATCGCCGGCCAGACCCGGCCACTGGAAGAAAACTGAGGGCGGCAGCACTGGCCGCGACGTCGGCCTTCCCTTCTCCCCTTGTGGGAGAAGGTGGCCTCGCGAAGCGAGGTCGGATGAGGGGTGCTCCAGCTTGGCATCGACGGCGCTCCGGCCAACACCCCTCAACCGTCTTGGCGCTGCGCGCCAATCCACCTTCTCCCACAAGGGGAGAAGGGAAGAGCGGAGCCCCTGGCCGCTCAACTGTTCCAAAGCGTGCGGAAAAATCCTAAACCGGTGCGATGTCTAAGCGAATCGCCGGTCCCGAGATCGAACGCCTGATCCAGCTGCTGGCCAAGGTGCCGGGGCTCGGTCCGCGTTCGGCACGCCGCGCCGCGCTCCACCTCATCAAGAAGAAGGAACAGCTGCTGGCGCCGCTCGCCGCCGCCATGGGCGAGGCGGTCGACAAGGTGCGCATCTGCTCGACCTGCGGCAATGTCGATACCTCGGATCCATGCATGATCTGCACCGACCCCCGCCGCGACCCCACTACGCTCATCGTCGTCGAGGACGTGGCCGACCTTTGGGCGCTGGAGCGGGCGACAGCCATGAACGTGCGCTACCATGTGCTCGGCGGTACGCTGTCGCCGCTCGACGGCATTGGTCCTGATGAGCTAAACATCCGTTCGCTGGTCGATCGCGTCGCCGGCGGCGAAGTCAAGGAAGTGATCCTCGCCGTCAACGCCACGGTCGAGGGCCAGACCACCGCGCACTACCTCACCGACCAGCTTTCCGGCTTCGACATCAAGGTGACGCGCCTGGCGCACGGTGTTCCGGTCGGCGGCGAACTCGATTATCTCGACGAAGGCACGCTGGCCGCCGCACTGCGCTCGCGGACGGTGTTTTGAGGCGAGTTGCGGGGAGAGTGCTTCCGAGATGATTGCGTTCCGTCGCGCCCCCCTCTGTCCTGCCGGACATCTCCCCCTCCAGGGGGGAGATCGGCAGCCTCGACATCCCCGCCAAGCTTGCGACGTTGAAGATTGGCGAAAACAGACGCGACAGCCAATCTCCCCCCAAGTGGGGGAGATGTCCGGCAGGACAGAGGGGGGCGCGACAGAACGCCGAGCTCGCACACTAGCCTGCCTCTCGTTTCTAGCAGCCCTACTTGGGTTGATCCTCGCCACCCCCGCCTCGGCGGCAAAGATCGACGACCAGTTCCGCGCCTGGCTTGGCAACGACCTCTGGCCCGAAGCCAAGGCCAAAGGCATCTCCAGGAAAACCTTCGATGCCGCCTTCGAAGGCGTCAAGCCGAACCTGAAGCTGCCCGACCTGGTGAAGCCGGGCGAGAAGGCGACGACGCCGCAGAAGCAGCATCAGGCCGAGTTCGGTTCGCCGGGCGCCTATTTCGCTGAAAAGATAATCCGAACGGTGACCGCCGGCGGCCGCACCCGCGAGGCGACCAACGCTAGGACTCTTGCCGCGATCGAGAAACGCTACGGCGCGCCTGGCGAAGTGCTGCTGGCGATCTGGGGCCGCGAGAGCGGCTTCGGCGCGGCGAAGATGCCTTATGACGCCTTCGAGGTGCTGGGCACCAAGGCGTTCATGTCGACCAAGAAGGAATTCTTCCGCACCGAGCTCTTGGCTGCGCTCGCGATCGTCGAGCGCGGGCTTGCCCCGGTCGGCGCGATGAAATCGTCTTGGGCAGGCGCGCTTGGCCAGCCGCAGTTCATGCCGACATCGTTCCTCAAGCATGCCGTCGATTTCGACGGCGACGGCCGCACCGACATCTGGAATTCGACGCCCGATATACTGGCATCGATCGCCAATTATCTCGTCCATTATGGCTGGGTCAGGGGCCGCGGCTGGGGCTTCGAGGTGACTGTGCCGGACAGCGTCTCGTGCTCGCTCGAAGGTCCGGACCAGGGCAAGAAGATTTCCCAGTGGGCTGATATGGGCATCAGGCGTGTGTCGGGTAAACCGTTCCCGGCGAGCGAACTGAAAGCCGAGGGCTTTCTTTTGATGCCGGCCGGGCGTAGCGGCCCGGCCTTCATCGTCACCCCCAATTTCTATGTGCTGAAGCAGTATAACACCAGCGATCTCTATGCCCTGTTCATCGGCCATGGCGCCGATCGCATCGCCCATGGCGACAGCAATTTCTCGGGCAATTGGGGCGCGGTCGGCGGGCTCTACCGCTCCGACATCGCCGCCCTGCAGCGGGCGCTGGAAGCTAAGGGCTACGATGTCGGCAGCGCCGACGGCCTGCCTGGCTTCAAGACGCGCCGCTCGATCGGCAAATGGCAGGCCAGCAACGGCCGTTCCGCTACCTGCTTTCCCGACGCCGACCTGGTTACCGCGCTGAAATAGCCGGATTTTCGCACCGCCGGTCTGGCCCAATCGACCGTTCTGCAAATGCTCGTTGCCGCGCTCGAAACCGCCGGATATGGTGAACCGGAACCGCACAAAAAATTGCCAAGACAACGGTCCGGGGATCACCGTTCGACGCGGCAAGAAATGCCACAACCCTGAGCCGGGAACTCAGGTCAACAAAAACAGGGAACAGTTAAAATGATGATGGAAAAGTTTGCTCTACGCTCCCGCTTCTTGCTCGCGGGCGCGGCCATGTCCGCGCTGCTTCTGGCCGTTGCGCCTGCCTTCGCGGTCACGCCCGCCGACACGCTGGTCGAGGGTTTCGCCATCGACGACATCATCACCATGGATCCGGGCGAAGCATTCGAATTGTCGACCGCAGAGGTCACCGGCAACACCTATGATCTTCTGGTACGCCTCGACCTCAGCGACACATCCAAGGTCAAGGGCGATCTCGCCGAAAGCTGGAGCGTCTCCGACGACGGCCTGACCTACACATTCAAGCTCAAGCCCGGCCTCAAATTCGCCTCCGGCAATCCGATCACGGCGGCCGACGTCGCCTATTCGTTCGAGCGCGCCATCAAGCTCGACAAGAGCCCGGCCTTTATTATCGGCCAGTTCGGTATCGATGGCGGCAACGTCACCGAGAAGGCCAAGGCCGTTGATGACACGACGTTCCAGTTCACCGTCGACAAGGCCTATGCGCCGAGCTTCGTCTTGAACTGCCTTTCGGCGACCGTCGCTTCGGTCGTCGACGCCAAGCTGGTCAAGGAGCATGTCGCTGCGGTCACCCCGAGCGCCGACTACAAATGGGACAATGATTTCGGCAACGCCTGGCTGAAGACCGGCTATGCCGGCTCCGGTGCCTTCAAAATGCGCGAATGGCGGGCCAACGAGGCCGTCGTCCTTGAGCGCAACGACAATTACTACGGCGAAAAAGCCAAGCTTGCCCGCGTTATCTATCGCAACATGAAGGAAAGCTCGGGCCAGCGCCTGGCGCTCGAAGCCGGCGATATCGACGTCGCCCGCAATCTCGAGCCGAACGACCTCGATGCCATCGCCAAGAATGCCGACCTCACCACCACCAGCGCGCCGAAGGGCACGGTCTATTACATCAGCCTCAACCAGAAGAACCCGAACCTCGCCAAGCCCGAGGTTCGCCAGGCTTTCAAATATCTGGTCGACTACGACGCCTTGAGCACGACCATCCTCAAGGGCATCGGCGAGATCCACCAGACCTTCCTGCCCAAGGGCGTGCTCGGCGAACTGGACGAGAACCCGTTCAAGTTCGACGTCGCCAAGGCCAAGGAACTGCTCGCCAAGGCCGGCCTCGCCGACGGCTTCAGCGTCACCATGGACGTGCGTACCGGGCAGCCGACGACGGGCATGGCGGAATCGATCCAGCAGACGCTGGGACAGGCCGGCATCAAGCTGGAGATCATCCCCGGCGACGGCAAGCAGACGCTGACCAAATACCGCGCCCGCAACCACGACATCTATATCGGCCAGTGGGGCCAGGATTATTTCGATCCGAACTCCAACGCCCAGACCTTCGCCAGCAACCCCGACAATTCGGATGAAGGCAAGACCAAGACGCTGGCCTGGCGCAACGCCTGGGACATCCCGGACTTGACCAAGCAGACCGAAGCCGCCCTGCTCGAGAAGGACGCGGCCAAGCGCGCCGCAATGTACCAGGATCTCGAGAAGAAGATCCGCGATACCAGCCCCTTCGTCATCATCCACCAGCAGCTGGAAGTGGCCGGCCTGCGCAAGAACCTCAAGGGTTTTGCGCTCGGCCCGAGCTTCGACACCAACTTCGTCGGCCCCGTCTCGAAAGAGTGATGCCGGGGAGTGACGCCGGCGGACGCGCCGTATGAGTGTGGCTGAAAGCGAGGTGACGGCAGGGCGCGGCGGCGCCCGCGCCGTTGCCGTGGCCTCATCTATCGCCCGGTTCCTGGTCATCGCGATAACGACCTATCTCGGTCTGCTCGCGGTGACCTTCTTCATCGGCCGCGTGATCCCGATCGACCCGGTGTTGGCGGTGCTCGGCGACCGGGCGCCGGCCAACGTCGTCGAACGAACGCGCCGCGAGATGGGCCTCGACCTGCCGCTGGTCGAGCAGTTCTACATCTATGTCAAACATGCCCTGAACGGTGATTTCGGCACCTCGGTGCTGACCACCAATCCGGTGATGACCGATATCCGCCGCGCCTTTCCGGCGACGCTCGAACTGGCGACGTTGGGAACATTGATCGGTTCGGTGATCGGCGTGCCGCTTGGCGTGCTGGCCGCCGTGCGGCGCGGCAGCGTCATCGACCAGATCGTGCGCATCATCGGCCTTGTCGGCTATTCCGTGCCGATCTTCTGGCTGGGGCTGCTGGCGCTGGTGCTGTTCTACGCCAAGCTGCAATGGGTCGCCTTTCCCGGCCGGCTCGACGTCGTCTACGAATACACCTTCACGCCGATTACCGGCTTTTACCTGCTGGATGCGCTCTGGCAGCGGCAGTGGGATGTATTTGCCGATGCCTTCCGCCACATCATCCTGCCGGCTTCGCTACTCGGCTATTTCTCGCTCGCCTACATCAGCCGCATGACGCGCTCGTTCATGCTGAACGAACTCACCCAGGAATACATCGTCGCAGCGCGCGCCAAGGGCCTGTCGGAAACGCGCATCATCTGGGGTCACGCGCTGCGCAACGCCGCGGTGCCGATGGTCACGGTGATCGCTCTGTCCTATGCCGGGCTGCTCGAAGGCTCGGTGCTGACCGAGACAGTGTTTTCGTGGCCGGGCATCGGCCTCTACATCACCAACTCGCTGCAGAACGCCGACATGAATGCCGTGCTTGGCGGCACGATCATCATCGGCTCGGTCTTCATCGCCATCAATCTATTCTCCGACCTGCTCTACCGGCTGCTCGATCCAAGGACCAAGGCAGGATGAGGACCAAGGCAGGATGAGCACGGAAGCGATTCAAACCCGCCGCGACTGGCTGCTCAGCGAGCGGCCGGCGTCGCGCGTGCAGGCGAGGCTCGGCCGCGCCTATGTGGCGTGGCGGCGCTTTTCCGCCAACCGGCTGGCGTTTGCCGGCCTGCTCATCATCGTCGCCCTACTGGTGGTCGCGGCATTCGCCGATGTGCTGGCGCCCTATTCGCCGACATTCGGCGACCTCAAGGGCTCGCGGCTCCTGGCGCCGAGTGCGGCGCACTGGTTCGGCACCGACGATCTCGGCCGCGATATCTATTCGCGCATCATCTTCGGCTCGCGCTGGACACTCTACGTCGTCATTCTG
The DNA here is from genome assembly GCF_040323975.1 of Mesorhizobium sp. M0019. Taxonomy (NCBI): domain Bacteria; kingdom Pseudomonadati; phylum Pseudomonadota; class Alphaproteobacteria; order Hyphomicrobiales; family Phyllobacteriaceae; genus Mesorhizobium; species Mesorhizobium sp. M0019. The sequence continues at coordinate 110,096 of NZ_JAMYVK010000018.1, forward strand.
GTTGCCATTATCGCCGCGCCCATCGGCTTGCTGGTCGGCACCGTCGCCGGCTATGCCGGCGGCTGGACCGATGCGATCCTGATGCGCATCACCGACATCTTTCTCGCCTTTCCGAAGCTGATCCTGGCGCTGGCCTTTGTCGCGGCGCTCGGCCCCGGCATCGAAAACGCCGTGCTTGCCATCGCCATCACCTCGTGGCCGCCCTATGCCCGCATTGCCCGCGCCGAAACGCTGACGGTGCGCAATTCCGATTATATCAAGGCGGTGCAATTGATGGGCGCCTCGCCGTTTCGCATCGTGCTTCGCCACATCATGCCGCTCTGCATCTCCTCGCTGATCATCAGGGTGACGCTCGACATGGCCGGAATCATCCTGACCGCGGCCGGCCTCGGCTTCCTCGGCCTTGGCGCGCAGCCGCCGCTGCCCGAATGGGGCGCGATGATCGCGTCGGGCCGCCGCTTCGTGCTCGACCAGTGGTGGGTGGCGGGTGCTCCGGGCTTTGCCATCCTCATCGTCAGCCTCGGCTTCAACCTGCTCGGCGACGGACTGCGCGACGCGCTCGATCCCCGAAGTGGCGACCAATGAGTGGCGACCAATGAGCACGCTTCTCGAAGTCAACGACCTGCGCGTTACCTTCCCGACGCGCACCGGCCTGATCGAGGCGGTGCGCGGCGTCTCCTTCTCGCTCGGCCGCGAGCGGCTCGGCATTGTTGGCGAGAGCGGTTCGGGCAAGTCGCAGACCGGCCGCGCCATCATGGGCGTCACCCCGCCGCAGGCCGAGGTGACCGCGAAGACGCTCGCTTTTGACGGCATCGACCTGCTGGCCGCCTCGCCGCGCGAGCGCCGCGCGCTGCGCGGCAAGCGTATCGCCATGATCCTGCAGGATCCGAAATATTCGCTCGACCCGGTGATGAGCATCGGCCGCCAGATCGTCGAGACGCTGCGCACGCATGAGAAGGTCTCCAAGGCCGAAGCCCGCGACCGCGCGCTGGCCATGCTGGAGGCTGTGCAGATCCGCGATCCGGCCCGTGTCTTCGACCTGCATCCGCACGAGGTTTCCGGCGGCATGGGCCAGCGCGCCATGATCGCCATGATGCTGATCGCCGGGCCGGAAATGATGATCGCCGACGAGCCGACCTCGGCACTCGACGTCACTGTCCAGCTCGACGTGCTCGGCATCCTCGACCGGCTGGTCAGCGAGCGCGGCATGGGGCTGATCTTCATCTCGCACGATCTGCGCCTGGTCTCGTCCTTCTGTGATCGTGTCATCGTCATGTATGCCGGCAAGGTGGTCGAACAGCTCAAAGCCTCGGAGCTCGGCCGCGCCCAGCATCCCTATACGCGCGGCCTGCTCAACTGCATGCCCAAGATCGGCGCCGACCGTCACCCGCTGCCGGTGCTCGACCGCAAGCCGGAGTGGGCAGCATGACGGCAGCCCTTTCCGTCGACAGGCTGGAGGTGGTCTTCGACCGCTTCCGCGCGTTGAAAGGCGTGAGCCTCGAGGTCGAATCCGGTGAATCCTTCGGCCTGGTCGGCGAGTCCGGCTCCGGCAAGTCGACGTTGCTAAGGGCAATCGCCGGCCTGGCGCCGGCCGCATCAGGCACCATCGCGGTCAACGGCAAAACGCTAGGCGCGCGTCGCGACAAGGCGTTCTACCGCGAGGTGCAGATGGTCTTCCAGGACCCGTACGGTTCGCTGCACCCGCGCCAGACCGTCGACCGCCTGCTGCAGGAGCCGCTCGCCATTCACGGCTTCGCCGACGGCGAAAAGCGCATCCAGCGGGCACTCGACGAGGTCGGCCTCGGCACCGGGTTCCGTTTTCGCTATTCGCATCAATTGTCCGGCGGTCAGCGCCAGCGCGTGGCGATCGCCCGCGCCCTGATTCTGGAACCGTCGATCCTGCTGCTCGACGAGCCGACCTCGGCGCTCGACGCTTCGGTGCAGGCGGAGGTGCTGAACCTGCTGGAAGAGATCAGGCGCCGCCGCAAGCTGACCTTCCTGATGGTCAGCCACGACCTAGCCATCATCACCCACATGTGCGAACGGCTGATGGTGATGCAGAACGGCGAGGCGATGGAGAATCTGACCGCGGACGATCTTGTCGAACGCCGTGTCACCAAGGATTATACGCGCAATTTGCTGAGGGCCAGCGAGGGGTTCGTGAGGACGTAGTTTAACATTCCAGGTCGCGCTCTGTCGCGCCCCCCTCTGTCCGGCAGGACAGAGGGGGGCGCGAAGGAACTCAACTTCCGCCTTAGGCCCCGCTACCCTCCACAATGGCACTGCTATCTCCCGCCTCACCCTCCTGCCGCCTCTTTCGGCTCCTTGATCCGAAACCACGTCACATAGAGCGCTGGCAGGAACAGCAGTGTGATCGCCGTGCCGGCGATGATGCCGCCCATCATGGCATAGGCCATCGGCCCCCAGAACACTTCGCGTGCGATCGGGATCAGCGCCAGGCTCGCGGCCGCCGCCGTCAGCGCGATCGGCCGCATGCGATGCTCGGTCGCCTCGATGACGGCGGCCCAGCGGTCCTTGCCCACGTTCACAAGATCCTCGATCTGGACGATCAGGATGACAGAATTGCGGATCAGGATGCCGATCAGCGCCAGCACGCCGAGGATGGCAACGAAGCCGAGCGGTGCCCCGCTCGGCACCAGCGCGGCCACCACGCCGATCAGGCCGAGCGGCGCCACCGCCACGACCAGGAACAGGCGCTGGAAGCTCTGCAACTGCACCATCAGGATGGTCGCCATGATGAACAGCATCAGCGGCACCACGGCGGCTATCGGTCCCTGACTGTTGGCGCTTTCCTCGACCGAGCCGGCGGTGGCGATCGAATAGCCCGGTGGCAATTTGGCGATGAAGGCGTCGACCGACGGTTTCACCTCGTTGACCACGGTGGCTGGCAGCACGTCGCCGACCAGCCCGGCGCGCACGGTGATGGTCGGGATGCGGTCGCGGCGCCACACTGTCGGCTGTTCGAGCTCGTAGCGGAAGTTCGCCACAGCGGCCAGCGGGATCGCCTCGCCGGTTCCGGTTGGCAATTGCATGTTCTGCAGTGTGCCGATCGAACCCCGTTCGGCCTCGCGCGAACGGGCCACCACATTGATCAGATAGGTCGCGTCTCGCACCTGGGTGATGGTGGAGCCGCCGACCGTGCTGTTCAGCGCGCTGGCGATGTCCGAAGAAGTGATGCCGAGTTGCCGTGCCTTGTCCTGCAGCACGTCGACCCTCAGCACGCGCTCGGGCTCGTTCCAGTCGAAAGTGGGTGCGGCCAGCTGCGGATTGGCGGAAATGATGCCGGCGAATTCCTGCGCCAGTGTCCGTACCGTCTGGACGTCAGGACCGCCGACGCGGTACTGCACCGGCCGCCCGACCGGCGGCCCGAGTTCGAGCGGCTTGACGAAGGCGTCGGTGCCGACGAACTCGTCGCGCAGCAGCTTTTCGAGCGCCGGCTTGACCCGATTGCGCGCCTCGATGCTCTTGGTGACGATGACGGTCTGGCCGAAATAGGGATTGGCCGGTTGCACGTCATAGGCCAGCACGAAGCGAACCGCGCCCTGGCCGATATAGGAGCTGAAGTGGTCGATATCGGGATTGCCGACCAGCGCCCGCTGTTCGAACCGCTCCATCTGGTCCCGGGTCTCGGCAATTGAGGAGTTCTGCGGCAGATTCCAGTCGACGATCAGTTCGGGACGGTCGGATGGTGGAAAGAACTGCTGCTGGACGAGGCCAAAGCCGCCGAGCGACGCCGCGAACAACAGCACCGTGGCGATGATGGTCAGCCAGTGATGGCGCACCGATCCGACGAGGACGCGCCGGAACAGCGCGGTGAAGCGGCCGGGCTTTTCATGGTGCTGCTTCATCGTCGCCGGCAGGATGGTGACGCCGAGCAGCGGCGCAAACAGCACCGCGACGATCCATGACACCAGGAGCGACACGGCGATGACGACGAACAGCGTGAAAGTGTATTCGCCGGCGGCGCTGTTGTTGAGGCCGATCGGGATGAAGCCCGCGACCGTCACCAGCGTGCCGGTCAGCATCGGAAAGGCGGTCGAGGTATAGACATATGTCGCCGCCTTGCGCAGATTGTCACCGACCTCCAGCCGAGCCACCATCATCTCCACCGCGATCATGGCGTCATCGACCAGAAGGCCGAGCGAGATGATCAGCGCGCCGAGCGAAATGCGCTGCAGCGATATGCCGAGATAGGCCATGACCGTGAAGGTGATGGCCAGCACCAGCGGGATCGACAGCGCCACCACGAAGCCGGCGCGCATGCCGAGGCTGATGAAGGACACGGCAAGCACGATGGCGACCGCCTCGAACAGGGCGCGCGTGAAACCGGAAACCGCCTCCTCGACGATGACAGGCTGGTCGGCGACCAGATGCACGCCGACGCCGACCGGCAGGTCGGCCAGCACCTTGTTCATCTCCTCGTGCAGGGCCTCGCCGAACTCCAGCAGATTGGCGTTGGGCTTCATGCCGATGGCAAGGCCGATCGCGTCCTGCCCGTTGAAGCGGAACAAGGCCGTCGGCGGGTCGACATAGCCGCGCGAAATCGTCGCCACGTCGCTCAGCCGGAAGAAGCGATCGTTGACGCGCAAATTGATGGCGCGAAGGCTCTCTTCCGAGGTGAACTGGCCGCCGACGCGCACGCTGATGCGCTCCGGCCCGGACTGAATGACGCCGGAAGGCGTGATTGCGTTCTGGGCCTGCAGGCTGGCCACGATCGCTTGCTGGTTGAGGCCTAATGCCGCGATCTGGCGGGTCGAGAATTCGAGGTAGATCGCTTCGTCCTGGGCACCGACCAGATCGACCTTGCCGGCGTTCGGCACGGTCAGGATCTTTGTCCTGACATCCTCGACATAGTCGCGCAACTGACGCGGGGTCAGCCCGTCGGCGGTGAAGGCATAGATGTTGCCGTAGACGTCGCCGAAGCGGTCGTTGAAGAATGGTCCCTGCACGCCTTGCGGAAACTGCGCCCAGATGTCGTTGACCATGTTGCGCACCTGCAGCCAGGTCGGCACGACGTCGCGCGCCTTGGTCGTCGGCTTCAGGTTGACGAAGATGACGGTCTTGCCGGCAGAGGTGACGGATTTGGTATAGTCGAGACTGTCGAGCTCTTCGAGCTTCTTCTCGATGCGATCGGTCACTTGCCGCACCGTCTCGTTGACCGATGCGCCCGGCCAGTTGGCCTGGATGACCATGGTCTTGATGGTGAAGGCGGGGTCTTCCTCGCGGCCGAGATTGAGATAGGCAAAGACGCCGGCCACGACGAAGACCAGCATGAAATACCACACCAACGAGCGATGGCTCAGCGCCCAGTCGGAGAGGTTGAAGCCTTTCATATGGCCTCTCCCTCAGAGATATTGACCTTCTGTCCCTCGGTCAGGCTGTGGACGCCGGCGGTGACGACGCGCATGCCTGCATTGAGGCCCTCGGCGACGGTGAAAGTGGCGGCACCCTTGGCGGCAATTTTGATGTCGCGGGCACTCACGCTCGACGTCTGCTGGTCGACGATCCAGACCTTTTCTCTGCCGTTCTTCTCCAGTAGCGCCGACAGCGGCAACTCGATCGTCGGCGTGATCTTGGCAATGCGGGTCGCCGTCACCGTCGAACCAAGCCTGAATGCCGGCGGCGGATCGATGAGCGTCAGCCGGACGCGGCGCGTGCGGGTCGAACCTTCGGCCTGCGGGGCGATCTCGCGCAGCTTGGCGTCGCTGCGTATCG